>DATMVI010000042.1:0-10362 GCA_035563275.1 Pyrinomonadaceae bacterium | reverse complement strand
GCCGGCGCGACGCCTCCCGCGCAGACTCTGCCGCAACCCCTGCGACGCCCGAGGCGGCCGAAGACGCGCACGCGCTGGCGTGGAGCCTCGACGACTTTTACCAGCGCTCGACGCACCCGCGCGAGCTCCTGCCCGAAGCGGCCTTCCGGCGCGGCGTCGAACTGCTGTGCGGCAAACGTCACACGACGCAGGAACTCTTCGAGCACGCCGTCGGCACCAACTCCGTCCTCGCCTGCATGGCGCTCGAAGCGCTCGCGCGCCGGCCCGACCGCGAGGGCTCGGCGGCCGAGCGCCTCGTCGGCCTCGTCAACGAATGCTGGCACTGGCAGCGCTTCTTCGCCCTGCGCGCGCTCGAAGCGCACGCGCGCCGCCCCGTCCTCGCGCGGCTGCTGGCGGGCCTCAACGCCTCTTGGCGCGACTTCATTTCGGTGAACGCGCTGCGCGAGTTCGTCGCGCGCCGCGTCGCCGCGGGCGACTCGCCCGCCGCCGCCGAGCTGATCGAAGAGGCCGCGCGGCGCGGCCCCGACGACACGCAGCTCGCCGACCTCGAAGGCTTGCTGGCGGACCTCGGCGACGCGCTCCCCGGCGGCGTCGCGCGCGAGTTCGCGGACTGGCGGGCCTCACACGCGGCCGTCGAGTTTTTGAAGAGCGTCGGCCGAGTCTGGGAGCCTTCCGCGCGCGGCGAGGCGCAGGTCTTCAACACCCCGGCCGTCGCGTCGCGCGTCGCCGAACTCGAAGCCGCCCTCAAGCGCGAGCCGCCGCGCTCCGTCCTGCTCGTCGGCGACGCGGGCACGGGCAAGACGGCGCTCGTGCGGGCGCTGGCCGAGCGGCTCTTCGGCGACCAGTGGACGGTCTTCGAGGCGGGCGCGGCCGACGTGCTCGCCGGACAGCAGTACATCGGCCAGCTCGAAGCGCGCGTGCAGGCGCTCGTCCGCCAGCTCGCCGGCCGGCGCGTCCTCTGGGTCATCCCGAACTTCCACGAGACGCTGTGGGCGGGCCGGCACCAGTTCAGCCCCACGGGTTTGCTCGACCTGCTGCTGCCTTCCATCGAGAGCGGCGAGGTGAAGGTGGTCGGCGAGGTTCCCTCGGCCGCCTTCGAGCAGCTCGCGCGCCTGCGGCCGAAGCTGCGCACCGCGATGCAGACGTGCCGCGTCGCGCCGCTCGGCGACGAGGAGACTCTGGAACTCGGCCGCCTCTGGGCCGCGAGGTTCGCGCTCGGCCCCCGGCCGGGGGCCGCGCCGCGCGTCTCCGACGAGACGTTGCGCGAGGCGTTCCAGCTCGCCAAGCAGTACCTCGGCGACAAGGCCGCGCCCGGCAACCTCCTGCTCTTCCTCGAAGCGGCGCGCCGCCGCCTGCTCGCCGAGGACGAACGGGCCCACGCCTCGCGCCAGCTCACGCTCGACGATCTGCTCGTCACGCTCTCGCAGCTCACCGGCCTGCCCGTCTCCATCCTCGACGAGCGCGAGGGCCTAGACCTCCGGAGCCTGCGCGCCTTCTTCGAGCAGCGCGTGCTGGGTCAGCCCGAGGCCGTGGACTGCCTCGTGGAGCGCGTGGCGATGGTTAAGGCGGGGCTGACCGACCCGACGCGCCCGCAGGGCGTCTTCCTCTTCGTCGGGCCGACGGGCACGGGCAAGACCGAGATCGCCAAGACGCTCGCCGAGTTCCTCTTCGGCTCGCCCGAGCGCATGATCCGTCTCGACATGAGCGAGTTTCAGACGCCCGACTCGCTCGACCGCATCCTCGGCGAATCCAGCGAGACGAGCGACAGCGCGGCCCTCGTCAACGCCGTCCGCAAGCAGCCCTTCTCGGTCGTCCTCCTCGACGAGTTCGAGAAGGCGCACCCGCAGGTCTGGGACTTGTTCCTGCAAGTCTTCGACGACGGCCGCCTAACAGACCGGCGCGGCAACACGGCCGACTTCCGCCACTCCGTCTTCATCCTGACCTCGAACCTCGGCGCGACGCTCCCGCACGGCGCGTCGATCGGCTTCTCGCAGGAGCAGGCGCAGTTCGCCGCCGGCTCCGTCGAGCGCGCCGTGGGCCGCGCCTTCCGCCGCGAGTTCGTCAACCGCATCGACCGCGTCGTCGTCTTCCGCCCTCTGGGCCGCAACGTGATGCGCGACCTGCTGCGCAAGGAGCTGACCGACGTGCTCGGCCGGAGGGGTTTGCGGACGCGCCAGTGGGCCGTCGAGTGGGACGAGTCGGCCGTGGACTTTCTTCTGGAGAAGGGCTTCACGGCCGACCTCGGCGCGCGGCCTTTGAAGCGCGCCGTCGAGCGTTACCTGCTGTCGCCGCTCGCCGTCACCATCGTCAACCACCAGTTCCCCGAAGGCGACCAGTTCCTCTTCGTGCGCGCGGCCGACGACGGCGACGCGCTCGCCGTCGAGTTCGTCGACCCGGACGCGCCGCCCGCGGGCGGGTCGGCCGAGACGGCGGCGGCCGCGGCCGCGCCCGACGAAGAGTTGCCGGCCGACGGCGGGGGCGAGTTGAGTCTGGAGCGCATCGCGCTCGACCCGCGCGGCGCGCGCGAGGAGGTGTGTTACCTTCAGGGCCGCTTCGCCGAGGTCGCGGGGCGGGCCGAGGACGAGGGCTGGCGGCGGCGCAAGGCCGAGGCGCTGGGGCAGACGCAGCAGGCGGGCTTCTGGACTTCGCCCGCGCGCTTCGCCGTGCTGGGGCTGGCCGAGTACATGGACCGCGTCGAGACGGGGTTGGACACGGCCGGCTCCCTGCTCGCGCGACTGCGCGGCGACCGCGAGCGCTACCCGGCCGAACTCGTCGGCCGCCTCGCCGAACAGCTCTACCTGCTCGACGCCGCCTGCCGCGGCCTCGCCGCCGGCGAGCCGCGCGACGCCTTCGCGCAGGTCAGCGCGGGGCGCGAGCCGGGAACCGACCGCGAGACGAGCGAACAGTTCGCGCGCCGCCTCGTCGAGATGTACCGGCGCTGGGCCGAGAAGCGGCGGATGCGCTTCGCGCTGCTCTCGGAGGGGGGCGGCCCCGAGGCCGGCGCGGGCGCGGGCGAACACTACGAGGCGCTGCTGGCCGTCTCGGGCTACGCGGCCTTCACGCTGCTGAGGGGCGAGGAGGGGCTGCACGTCCTTGAGACGCCGCAGGACGAGAAGTCTTTCAACCGCGCGCGCGTCCACGTCCGCGTCGTCGCGCAGCCGGACGAGCCGGCGGGGCGCGGCCCTGACGCCCTGCGCCGGCAGGCCGAGCGCGCCTTCGAGCGCGAAACGTCCGCGCCGCCCCAGATCGTCCGCCGCTACCGCGAGGAGCCTTCGCCCCTCGTCCGCGACTCGCTGCGCGGCTGGCGCACAGGCAAACTCGACCGCGTCCTCGGCGGAGACTTCGACCTCATCACTTGAAAGCCGTGAATCGTGGAAGACGCGTTGAGAGCCGCCGCCGCTCGAACGGTTCGAGCGACGGCGGCTCCCGTTTTTTTCGAGTCACGATTTACGGTTCGGGGTTCGCGGCGTTTCAGTACCCTCTGACGCGCTTCCTGATCTGGCGGAACTCTTCGGGGTTGCGCGCGGGCGTGCGGGCTTCGGGGAGCGTGGCGAGGAATTCTTTGATGGCCGCGACGCGGCTGCCGGGGTCGGGGTGGTCGCCCGCCGTCTCGGACGAGCGCCAGCCGCCCGTCTCGCCGAGTTGCTCGAAGAAGCGGGCCATGTCGCGCGGGTCGTAGCCGGCGGCGGCCATCAGCCGCGCGCCTTCGAGGTCGGCCTCGGTCTCGGACGTGCGCCCGAACTCCTCGAAGAGCATGTCCGCGCCCGCGCCGCCGAGGTCGGCCAGAAACTGGCCGAGGCGCGTCTCGCGCCCGCCCGTCAAAGTCTCCACGAGGTTCAGGCCGGCCCTCGTCAGGTAAGCCTTCGTCGCCTGCCGCGTGCCGTGGCGCAGCGCGACGTGAGAGATTTCGTGCGCGAGGACGGCGGCCAGCTCGCCCTCGCTGCGAGCCGCGGCGACCGCCCCGGCGTTGACGAAGACGTAGCCGCCGGGGAAGGCGAAGGCGTTGACCTCCGGCGCGTCCACGACGGCGAACTGGTACGGGAACTCGTAGCCGGGGGCCTGCGCGGCGAGGCGCGCGCCGACGCGCCGGACGTAAGCCGTGACGCGCTCGTCCCTGAGCAGCCGGGCCTCGCGGACGGCCTCGACGGCCGAAGCCTTGCCCAGCTCGATGTCCTGCTGCGGGCTGAAGAGGTTGAAGCCGCCGCTGCGGGGCGGGGCCGGGAAGCTCGCGCCCATCAGCAGCCCGCCGCAGGCCGCCTGCGCCAGCAACACACAGACCAGAGCCAAACCCAAACACCTGCGCACCGACAAACTGCTTACCTCCCTCGGCCGAAACCCCTTGAAATACCCCGGCGGGTCGCTCGACGCCCCGGCGTCACGCTTCCCCCTGCGGGGCGCGGCCGCGCGGCGTCGGCCGTTCGAGCCGATGGGCTGCAAATTCCAGACCGCGCCGCCGCGGCCCCGTAAGTCGAAAAATGTCGAGAGTTAAGCCCGCTCGCGGGGGGCGGGGGCGGGAGGGGCGTGCTGAAATCAAACAGAACCGGCGGGGCGCGCTGAATATCGAAACGATACGTCGCCCGCGGCCCGGCGCACGCGCGCCGAAGGCTATTGACATCCGCCCGGCGCGGGCATATCTTGCCGACGCTTTACCGCCCGCGAAGCCCCGCGTCTTGAAGGGCCTCGCCCGCCGCCCGCCGCGCACGACCGACGAACGCCGAGGACGAACATTTATGCAGGCTGAAGAGTACCTCCAGCAGAGGCTTGAGGAGCAGATCGACTGGTACGACCGCAAGAGCCGCGCCGCGCAGCACCGCTACAAGCTCCTGCGTGTCCTCGAAATCTGCCTCGCCGCCTCCATCCCGGTCATCTCCGGCTTCGCCGAATTCGTCCCCGTGTGGTCGGTGCACCCGACGCTTTTGGTGGCGCTGGCCGGCGTCATGCTGACCATCGTCGCCGGCCTGCTCAGCCTCTACCGCTATCAGGAGGTGTGGGTCAACTACCGCACGGTCTGCGACTCGCTGCGGCGCGAGAAGTTCCTCTTCCTCACGCGCACCGCGCCTTACGACACGGCCGCGCCGCTCTCGCTCCTCGTCGAGCGCGCCGAGTCGCTGATGTCGCAGGAGAACAGCTCTTGGACGACCTACATCCGCACCGCGGCCAGCTCCGGGCCCGAGCCGGCCGCCGCGACCGCGGGCGGCGAAGATAAGAACTGACCCCGCGCGCGCAGCAGCGCGTGGCCCAGAAGGCCGAGCAGAAGCCCGGCCTCCAACACGCCCAACCCCAGCTTCGTCCTCTCCTTCATCTCTCCCCCGCCCGCACGGATTCACCAAGACTCCGCGATCCGCAACCACCACTCCGCAAGCAGCGACAGCCGCTCCAGCGCCCGCTCCCCGGCCAGCGACGCGAAGACCGCCGACCAGAAGAGCGACGGCAACGCCAACAGCCCGACCTTCAGCGCCGCGCGCGCCGCGCGCGCCGCCCCGCTCCCGCGCCGCGCGCCGCCCCCACCATTCGCCATCACGGTTCCCTCCTCCGTCCGCTCTTGCCGATTTGCAAACCACTTTACACTACAAAGCGTCAACGCAAAAAATTTTGGCGCGGCCGGCGTCAGCCGCCCCGCGCCGCGCGGATCACCGTCTCCATGTGGCCGAGGTAGTTCTCCAGCGCGCGCCGCCCGGCCGCCGTCAAACGGTACTCGGTCTTCGGCGTCCGCCCGTCGAAGAACTTGTGGCAGACGACGTACTGCGCCTCTTCGAGCTTGCGCGCGTGGACGCTCAGGTTGCCGTCCGTCGTGTTCAGGAGTTGTTTGAGTTCGTTGAAGGTGAGGGATTCGTTGACGGCGAGGGCGCTGACGATGGCGAGGCGGACGCGCTCGTGGATGAGCCGGTCGAGTTCGGCCGCGGTGGCCGGGCCCGCGGCCGTCTGGCCCTCGGCGGCCAAGTTGCGCCGCTGGTCGCGCGGGCTGCCCTGCGCGTCGGCGCGCGCGCCGGCCTTCCGGCCACGATCTTTCGCCAGTGCGTTCTGTCTAGCCACCGTAACACCTCGCTATGTGGAATCCGAAGATGACGTGGAGCAGGCCGAAGCCCACGGCGAGGAAGGCGTCGCCCCACGCCTCCGGGCAGAAGAGGGCGGCCGCCCCGACGAACATGAAGCAGAGCCCCATGATGGGAACCGGCCGCACCGAGAAGGCCCCGCCGGTCACGACGCCCGTGCCGTAGAGCAAAAGCCACAGGCCGGGCAACATCTCCGTCAGCCCGGCCCGGTAGAAGACGACGGTCAGGAGCGCGCCCGCGAGCATCGGCGGCGCGAAGTTGATGGCGAGTTTCCGGCCCGGCCGCGAGAGCAGAGGCGTTTCGGCCGCGCGCGCCTTGCGGTACATCGTCCAGCCGGCGATGACGAGCGAGACCAGAGCCTCCGCCAGCCAGACCAGCAGCCACGCCTCGAAAGATTCCTGCTGCGAGGAGACGAGCGCGGCCAGCAGCGCCGTCAGCCCGATGCCGACCTGCCCCCAGCCCGGCACGGCCGTGAAGGCCGAGGCCCGCTCCATCGCCTCGCGGATGAAGCGGAGGTTGTCCATCGCGCGGTCGTGCAGCGCGGGCGGCTGCTCGGCGGGTTGCTGAAATGGCCGGACGGTGCCCATACCGTGGGCCACGATACACCCCGCGGGCCGCGCCTGTCAAGTGCTTTACAACACAAAGCAACACGAACGCCCGCCTATTTCACAGGCGCGCGGCGATTTGCTAGCATAGCCGCGCCGCATCAACCGAACACCACCGGAGCCTCACGCCGCCCCGCCGGCGCGCGGGGCGTTTCTGCCGACGGCCGTTGCGGCGGGCGGAGGAGGAGGGGGACTTTATCGTGCAGCAGGAGCGGTTAAGCGAAGGCGTCGAGCTGGTCGCGGAGGAGGAGGGCGTGCGCGAGTGCCGCCTGCGGTCGAACGGGCTGAAGCTGCTGCTCGTCGAGAACCGGGTCGCGCCGGTCGTGACCTTCCTCGTCCTCTACCGCGTCGGCTCGCGTAACGAGGCGGTGGGCCACACGGGCGCGACGCACCTCCTCGAACACATGCTCTTCAAGGGCACGCCGACCTTCAACAAGGAGCGGCGCACGCAGATCGCCGCCACGCTCCAGCGCGTCGGGGCCGACTTCAACGCCACCACTTGGTACGACCGCACCAACTACTTCGAGACGCTGCCCTCGGACGAGCTCGAACTCGCCGCCCGCCTCGAAGCCGACCGGATGCGCAACTCCTTCATCGCCGACGCCGACCGCCAGTCGGAGATGACGGTCGTGCGCAACGAGCTGGAGCGCGGGCAGAACGAGCCGATGCTCGTGCTGGACGAGGCCGTCTACGCCACGGCCTTCCGCGAGCACCCCTATCATCACCCGACCATCGGCTGGCGGGCGGACGTGGAGAACGTCCCCACGGCGCGGCTCAAAGAGTTCTACGACACCTTCTACCACCCGAACAACGCGACCGTCATCGTCGCCGGCGACTTCGAAGAGGCGCGCGCCCTCGCGCTCGTCGAGAAGTATTTCGGGGCCATGCCGCCCTCGCCCGCGCCGATCCCCGAGGTCTACACGGACGAGCCGCCGCAGCAGGGCGAGCGCCGCTTAGTCATCCGCCGCGCGGGCGAGCTGCCGCTCGTGCAGGTGGCCTACCGCACGCCGGCCGCGCTCGGGCAGGCGACGGTGCTCTCGAATTCGGAGTTGGCCGCGCGCGCCGCGTCGCCCCCGGCCGACAACGACATCTTCCCGCTCGTCGTCCTCTCGAACGCGCTCTCGAACGGCGTCACGAGCCGGCTCTATCAGGCGCTCGTCGAGACGGAGCTGGCCGTGAGCGTGGACGCGCGCGTCGATCAGTTCCGCGACCCCGGACTCTTCAACGTCTACGTGTCGGCGCGGCCCGGGGTGGAGCCGGCGCGCGTCGAGGAGGTCGTCCACCGCGAGGTCGGGCGCGCGGCGCGCGAGACGACCGGCGAGGAGGTCGAGAAGGCGAAGCGGCAGATCGCGGCCGCGGTCGCCTACGAGCGCGACGGCACGCACAACTTGGCCTCGCAGATGTCCGAGGCCGAGGCGGTCGCCGACTGGCGCTTCTACCAGACTTACGCGCGCAACGTCGCGCGCGTCACGACCGACGACGTGCGCCGCGTCGCCGCGCGCCACCTCGTCGAAGACGGCCGCACGGCTTCAGGTTCCACCACGAGCCGGGCGACTTTGGCTCGGCCGGCGACGGCGGCTCAGGCGAGGCGAGTTCCGGCGCGGGCCGCGCGACGGCCGCATCCGGCGGCACGGTGTCGGCGGCCGGCTCGGGCTTCGCCTCGCGCGTCGCGCGGACGGAGCTTGAGACGGGCGCCGTCCTGCTCGTCCTTGAGAACGACGCGACGCCGACGGTCGCCGTCCGCGGGAGCCTGCGCGCAGGCTCCTACTTCGAGCCGCGCGAGCGGCCCGGCCTCGCGCGCATCACGGCCGGGATGCTGAGCCGCGGCACGCGCCGCCGCTCGAAGCTTGAGCTGGCCGGCGACCTCGAAGCCGTCGGGGCCGAGCTGGACTTCTCGGCCGACCCGTTCGCCGTGCAGCTCGGCGGGCGCTCGCTCGCCTCGGACTTCCCCGTCCTCGTCGGTGCGCTCGCGGAGATGCTGCGCGAGCCTTCGTTCCCCGCGGACGAGTTGGAGAAGCTGAAGCAGCAGACGGTCGCCGCCATCAAGGAGCAGCAGGCCGACACGGGCCGGCGCGCCTACGAGCGCCTCTCGCAGACCATCTTCGACGAGGCCAGCCCCTTCTACACGCACGCGGCCGGGCGGCTCGTCGAGAGCATCAACGCGATCACGGTGGCCGACGTGCGCGCGTTCCACGAGAAGTTCTACGGCGGCCGCTCGCTCGTGCTTTCGGTCGTCGGCGACGTGCGGCGCGGGGAGGCGCGGCGGCTCTTCGAGGAGTCGTTCGCGGACTTCGGCGGGCCCGCCAGCGTCGAGATCGAGGTCGCAGACCCCTCGCAGCAGACGGGGGCGCGCCGCGAGTTCGTGCTCGTGCGCGAGAAGGCCAACGTGGACGTGCTGCTCGGCTCGGCCGCGCCGCTCAGGCGCGACGCCTCGGACTTCTACGCGGCCGTTCTAGCCAACCGCGCGCTCGGCGAGTCCACGCTCTCCTCGCGGCTGGGCCTGCAAGTGCGCGACGTGGAGGGGCTGACCTACGGCATCGGCTCGCGCTTCCGCGCGCCGAGCCTCGCGGCCGGGCCGTGGTACATCGCCGTCTCGGTCAACCCCGGCAACGTCGAGCGGGCCGTCGAGTCGGCGCTGCGCGTGCTGCGCGACTACGTCGAGCACGGCATCAGGCCCGAGGAGCTGGAGGACGAGAAGTCTTCGGCGGTGGGGAGCTTCAAGGTCTCTCTGGCGACCAACGCCGGGATGGCCGAGGCGCTGTGGAACGCGGAGTTCTACCGGCTCGGCGCGGACTACGTTGACCGCTACCCGGAACACGTCCGCGCCGTCACGGTCGAGGAGGTCAACGCCGCCATCCGCAAATACTTCCGCCCCGACCACCTGACGGTCGTCATCGCCGGCGACATCGACGCGGCCCGCGCCGAGTCCGCGCCGCTCGCCTGAAACGGGCGGCCACGCCACTCGCCGCCCGTAACTCACTGAAAACCTTACCCCCTAACCGACGCCCCCGCCTCCCTCCCCGACGCCAACCAACCCGTCGTGGACGCCAACGGGCGCTTCGGGGGGCGGGCGTTGACGCCCGCCGGATGCTGTTTTGTCTTAGAGAATCGTCGGGGCTGAGCGGCGGACGGCCCGCTACTGCACGTTGACGGCGAGTTGCTGCTTGCCGCAGGGGGAGTTGAAGACGACGGCGAAGGCGCCGGCCTTGCGGCTGACGGAGCTGATGGTGAAGCGCGCGGAGTTGGCGTCCGTCTGGGAGCGCGGCTCGGCGAGGATGATGATGTCGGCCCAGTTGGTCGTCGAGGGGTCGATGCGCGGCGGGTTCGCGCCGGCGAAATCCTCGGCGACGACGGTGACGGTGGCCGAGCCTCCGTCGCTCTTGAGGTTGACGGAGGTGTCGCTCAGCGTGAGCCGGCACGGGCCGCCGCGGCGCGCGCGACGGGTCGCGGTCGAAGGCTCGGCCGCAGGCGTCGGGGTCGGCGTCGCCTCGGGAGTGGCGGCCGGAGCCGGAGCCGTCTCGGGTGTCGCGGTCGGGGTTATCTCGGGAGCCTGCGTCGGTTCCGTGGCGGGCGTCGGGGTCGGAGACGCCTCCGGCTCCGGCGTCGCGGTGGGGAGTTCGGCCGGCGTCGGGGTGGGCGCGGGAGTCTCGGCCGGGGTCGGCTCCGGCGTCGTCGCTTCGGCGCTCGGCGCCGGCTCGGGCGTC
>DATMVI010000041.1:0-14168 GCA_035563275.1 Pyrinomonadaceae bacterium | reverse complement strand
CACCGCGAGTACCAGCGCAAGTACATCGCCGGCCAGCCCGACACGAACCTCGGCGACGAGGCGCGGCCCGTCTACAAGATGCGCGCCGACCCGCGCGTGACGCGCGTCGGCCGCGTCCTGCGCCGGCTCAGTCTGGACGAGTTGCCGCAGCTCCTCAACGTGCTGCGCGGCGACATGAGCGTCGTCGGCCCGCGCCCGCCCATCCCTTACGAGGTCGAGGCCTACGCGCTGCGCCACCGCCGCCGCCTCGACATGAAGCCGGGGCTGACGGGGCTGTGGCAGGTCTCGGGCCGCAACCGCCTCTCCTTCGAGGAGATGGTGCGCCTCGACCTCTACTACATCGAGAACTGGTCGCTCTGGCTCGACCTCAAGATCATCCTCCGCACGCTCCCCGTGATGCTGCGCGGCGACGCGTACTGAAAAGGAAGGGAAGAGGCGAAAGGCAGGAGGCGGTCTACCTTTAGCTTTAACCTTTCGCCGCTCCGACGAGCTTCCCCCGCCGCGCAAGAGACCGCGTCGCCGCGCGTTCACCCGGCAGCGCACGAAAAATGGGAACGCGGGGCGCGGCGCGGGTTCAAAAGGGAAGGAGTCGGGATGAACGCCTTGAGGAAACTGTCGGGCCTGCTCGTCTTCGTCGCGGCGCTGGCGGGGGCCTTCGCGCTGTCGAGCTATTTTTCCGCGCCGCCCGCCCCGGCCGAGCCTTCCCCGCCGCCGCCACTCGTCCGCCCCGAAAGCCCCCGCGCCGCCGACGCCGCGCCGCCCGCCGCCGTCACCTTCAAGCCGCGCCTCGTCCTGCTCGACTTCAACGCCGGGAAGAGTTACCTCACGCTCGAACTCGAACAGAACCCGGACGGCCCCGCGCCCGAAAGGCTCTGGGTGTGGGCCGACTTCTTCTCGGCGGAGGGCGTGTTGAGGACGCGCTGCGAAGGCGAAGCCGCCGAGGTGCGCCAGCCCTTCGTGCGCGGCCGGCGCGCGACCGTCGTCGTCGAGATGCCGGCGCGCGGCTGCGTCTCTCCGAAGTCGCCGGCCGCCACCTTCTACGCGCGCGTCAACGTCTCGACAGAGTCGGCCGCGGCGGCCGCGCGGCCGCCCGGCGACCGCGACGCCTTCGACATCACGAAGGCCACGCCCGTCGTCACGCAGGGCGCGCGCCTCTGGCGGCAGAGCGACGCGAAGCGCTGGAGCGAGGCGGACGCAAGCCGGCGTTACGTGCCGCGTTCTGAGCGTTGATAAGCAGGCCCGGAAGCGACTCCGTTTTTGCGGGCCAACTTTTTCCGACGGGGGAACGACGATGCGCCAAACAGAACAGCGCCCGGCAACTCTCGGCCGCGGACTCCTGACGCTCGGCCTCGCGGCCTGCGTCCTGCTCGCCGCCTCGTGCGCGCGTCAAGAGGACGGCGGCTACGAGCACGTGGCCCGCTCAGAGCCGGCGCCGGCGAGCGCGAACGCCAACGCGGCCGCCGCCGCGCAGCCCGCCGCGCCGACGGGGCTGTTCGCGACGAGGGACGCAGATTCGGACGGCGGGGAGACTTACGAGGGCGTCGCCGAGAACGACTTCGTCGAGGTCGCGCGCGCGCCGCTCTCGACCTTCTCGGTGGACGTGGACACGGCCTCCTACAGCAACACGCGGCGCTTCCTCAAACAAGGTCAACTGCCGCCGGCCGACGCCGTCCGCGTCGAAGAGTTAATCAACTACTTCTCCTACGACTACCCGCAGCCGACGGGCGGCGCGCCCTTCTCGGTGACGGCCGAGGCGGCCGACTGCCCGTGGAACCCGCGCCACAAGCTCGTGCGCGTCGGCTTGCAGGGCCGCCGCGTGGCCGCGGAAGACCTGCCGCCCTCGAACCTCGTCTTCCTCGTCGACGTTTCCGGCTCGATGCAGAGCGAGAACAAGCTGCCGCTCGTCAAGCAATCTCTGCGCGTGCTGGCCGAACATCTCACGGGGCGCGACCGCGTGGGCGTGGTCGTCTACGCCGGTTCGAGCGGGCTCGTGCTGCCCTCGACGCCGGGTGACAGCCGCGGCGAAATCCTCTCGGCCGTCGAACAGCTCGAAGCGGGCGGCTCGACCAACGGCGGCGAGGGGCTGCGGCTCGCCTACCGCGTCGCGCGCGAGAACCTCCGGCCGGGCGGCATCAACCGCGTGGTGCTCGCCACGGACGGCGACTTCAACGTCGGCGTCACGAGCGACGACGAACTCGTCCGCCTCGTCGAAGCCGAAAGGCGCAACGGAATCTCGCTCTCCGTGCTCGGCTTCGGCATGGGCAACCTGAAGGACTCGCGGATGGAGAAGCTGGCCGACAAGGGCGACGGCAACTACGCCTACGTGGACACGCTGGCCGAGGCGCGCAAGGTGCTGGGCGAGCAGGTCGGCGGGACGCTCTACACCATCGCGAAGGACGTGAAGGTGCAGGTCGAGTTCAACCCGCGCCACGTCGCCGGCTACCGCCTCGTCGGCTATGAGAACCGCCTGCTGCGTGACGAGGAGTTTAACGACGACCGCGTGGACGCAGGCGAGATCGGCGCGGGCCACACCGTGACGGCGCTCTACGAGATCGTGCCCGCCGGGCAGAGGGTGAGGGCGGGCGTGGACGATTTGAAGTACGCGCGGCGGGACGCGCCGGCCGCGGGGGGCGGGGGCGAACTGCTGACGGTCAAGCTCCGGTACAAGGAGCCGGAGGGGGCCGAGAGCAGGCTTTTAAGCGTCGGCGTCGCGGACACCGCGGCGAGCCACCGCAACGCCTCGGCCGACTTCAAGTTTGCCGCGGCCGTGGCCGAGTTCGGGATGCTCCTGCGCGACTCGCCGCACAAGGGCCGGGCCACCTACGAGGGCGCGCTGGAGCTGGCCCGCGACTCTCTGGGCGCCGACCTGCGCGGCCACCGCGCCGAGTTCGTCGGGCTGGTCGAGGCGGCGAGGAGAATCAAAGGGCGCGAATCGTAAAAGGCCGCGAGCCGTGAGCCGTGAGGACGCGTTGAGCGCCGCCGCGGGTCGGATGATTCGACCCGCGGCGGCGCTCAAAGTTTTTAACGGTTCAAGACTTACGGCTCACGGCTCGCGGCCTTCACCGCCCGCGGGCCGCGCTGTTCAGGATGATGGGCGCGTTCTGCGCCTCGACGTTGATGAAGAAGCGGAACGGGCCGCTCCTGACCACGCCGAGCTTGAACTGGATGTTGACGCTGAAGCCGTTCTGGAGCGGCGTGGCGAGCGTGATGAAGTTGGCCGAGAGGCTGGAGTTCAGCCCGCCGCCCTCGGGCGTGATGGGCGGGTTCTCCTCAAGGTCAACGCCGCGCACGACGACCACCGTCTGGTTGTTCAGCGTCGCCGTGCCGTCGTCCGAGGTCAGCGCGCGCACGTCGGCGCAGGGCGCGCCGCCGCACTCGCTGTTCGGCGTGCCGCGCGTCGTGATGTTGGTGACGCGGAAGCGCAGGCGCGTGACGGCCGAGCCGGTGTTGTTCGTGAAGGTGCGGCGGATGATGATGGTGCCGAGCGGCGCGTTCGTCTCCGGCGTCTGGATGCGCAGGCGGTTCGGGGGGTTGGCGCCGGCCACGGTCGGGTCGAGCAGGTTGACGCTGATGGTGGTGTTGTTGACGATGGGGCTGGCGAGGTTCTCGGGGCCGGGCGAGACGTTGAGCTGCGACTGGATGCTGCCCGTGGTCGCCCCGAAGCGGAAGTCGGCGGCGTTGTTGTTGGTGTCCTGCGGCACGGTCGAGCGCAGGTCGCGGAAGATCACGTGCTCGTTGCTCGTCGAGGGGACGGTCGGGAAGCCGGCGCCCTCCCTGAAGAGCGCGGGCGAGTTGGTGAAGCCGAAGGCGTCGAGCCGGGTGGCGGCGTTCTGGTTCGGGGTGTTCGCCGAGGTGAAGAGCGCGATGCCGAAGCCGTCGGGGATGTCGTCGAAGAGGGTGTAGGCGCGGTCGGGCCGCGCCGTGGCGAAGGTTCCGGCCGGGACGGGGGCGGCGGAGGGGTTGGGCGTCGGCGTGGGCGTCGGCGTCGGGTTGCCCGAGGGGTAGTCGTTCAGGCTGTAGCCGCTGCCGAAGTCCGGGTCGGTGTTGGCGCACAGGAAGTGGCCGCGCGCCGGGATGACCGTCCCGTTCGGGATGACGCAGAAGGTGCCGGCGACGCTCCCGTTCGAGGCGGCCAGCCCCCACCCGCCCGAGGCGTCGCTCGCCTGCACGGTGATGGGCGCGTTGGTGTTGTTATAAAGCTCGACGTACTCGTCCCGAATCCCGTCGGGGCCGCGGTAACGAAGCTCGCTGATGATGACGGAGCCCCCCGGCTGCGTTTGCGCGCGCGAGCCGCGCTCGACCGAGAGATAAGCGCCCGCGCAGGCGAGGGCGACGCAAGCGAGGACGGATAGGCGCAGTGTGAACCGCATAATTCCTCCTTAGGTCAACGGCATGTCGCAACAGGTAAGAAAGTGCCGAGGGCCGTTCGTGCCACTCGCGGGGTGGCTTCAAAGACGAGGCGGACTCATGGAATGCCGCCTGCCGGGCGGCGCGGGGGTCGAACTGCTTGGGCGATTGTGGGCAGATATTACAGCGCCGACCCTCGCTTGTTCAAGCGAATCCAACGCGCCTTCACAAGAGTTTCAGGGTCGCGAGCTTCGGGTTCCGGGCCGGAAGCCGCCCGCCGTCGACTCCGAACCCCGAACTTTGAACCCGAAACCGCCGCCGGCCCGCCGGCCGCATCCCCCTTTCCTTGACACCACTTACCGCCGCCGCTATCATCCTTGTTTTCGGCTGGGGCCGTCGGCCGTCTCTGTGGAGTTATGTTCGAGTCTTTATCCGACAAGCTGAAGCGGGCGCTGAAGAACCTGCGCGGGGAGGGCGTGCTGACGCCGGAGCACGTCGATGCGGCCCTGCGCGAAATCCGCATGGCGCTCCTCGAAGCCGACGTTAACTACAAGGTCGCCAAGGACTTCATCGCCTCCGTCAAGGCGAAGGCCGAGGGGCAGCAGGTCTGGCAGGAGCTGAAGCCGTCGGAGCAGGTCGTCAAGATCGTCTACGACGAGCTGGTCGAGCTGCTCGGCGGAACCAGCTCGCGGCTCGTCTTCACGCGGCAGGTGCCGAACGTCGTGATGGTCGTCGGCCTGCAAGGGTCGGGCAAGACGACCTCGACCGGCAAGATCGCGATGTGGCTGGCGAAGAACCAGCAGCGCAAGCCGCTGCTGGTCTCGACGGACGTTAACCGCCCGGCCGCGCGCGAGCAGCTCAAGGTCATCGCGAAGGCGACGGGGCAGGCGATCTTCGAGAAGCCGGAGTCGAACGACCCCGTGGAACTCGCGCGCGAGGCTTTCCGCCACGCGCAGCAGACCGGCTACGACACGCTCCTGATCGACACGGCCGGCCGCCTCCACATCGACGACGAGTTGATGGAGGAGCTGGTCAGCATCAAGGCCGACACGCGGCCCGTCGAAATCCTCTTCGTGGCCGACGCGATGACGGGTCAGGACGCGGTGCGCTCGGGCGAGGAGTTCCACCGGAGGGTCGGCATCACGGGCGTCATCCTCACGAAGATGGACGGCGACGCGCGCGGCGGCGCGGCCCTCTCGATCAAGCAGGTCACGGGCCAGCCGGTGAAGTTCGTCGGCGTCGGCGAGAAGTACGAGGCGCTCGACCCCTTCTACCCCGACCGCATCGCGCAGCGCATCCTCGGGATGGGCGACGTGCTCTCGCTCATCGAGGAGGTGCAGCAGAAGGTCGACCAGTCGGAGGCCGAGGCGCAGCTCCAGAAGCTCCAGAAGAACCAGTTCACCCTCGACGACTTCCGCAGCCAGCTCCGTCAGGTCAAGAAGCTCGGCTCCTTCTCGAAGATCATGAAGCTGCTGCCCGACCAGCTGCTCGGCGGCATCGGGATGCCGCAGCTCGACGAGGAGCAGTCGGCCGAGATGGAGGCGCAGCTCAAGCGCACCGAGGCGATCATAGACTCGATGACTTCGGAGGAGCGCGGCGACCACAAGATTCTGAACGCCAGCCGCCGCCGCCGCATCGCGCGCGGGTCGGGGACTTCCGTGACGGAGGTCAACCAGCTCATCAAGCAGTACGTCGAGATGCGGCAGATGATGCAGCAGATGTCGCGCTCGGGGCTGTTCGGCGGCGCGCCGGGCGGGGGCGGCGGGGGCATCAAGGGGAAGCTGATGCGCCGCGCGGCGGGCATGATGGGCATGCCCGACCTGAGCGGCATGATGGGCGACGGCGGCGACGAAACGGGCCCGCCGCAACTGCCCGCCGGGCCGGCCGGCGGCGGCCCCCGGCGCAAGAAGAAGCCGCGACACAAGAAACGCAGGTGAGTTTTAAGTCATCAGTCGTCGGTTGTCAGCGGGGACAAACGGCCGTCGCCGGTAACCGACTACTGACTACCGTCTACTGTTTTTCGGAGGTTGAATGTTAGCAATCAGACTGATGCGCATGGGCGCGAAGAAACGCCCCTCGTACCGCGTGGTGGTGAAGGAGAAGCTGTCGAAGCGCGACGGCGCTTACGTCGAGAACGTCGGCTTCTACAACCCGACGCGCGAGCCGGCGGAAGTCCGCCTCGACATGGAGCGCGTCAACTACTGGATCGGGCGCGGCGCGCAGCCGACCGACACCGTCCGCCAGCTCATCAAGCGGCAGGCGCGCGCGGCCGCGGCCGCCGAACAGCCGGAAGCCTAGTTCGGGGCTCGAAGCCCGCAGCCCGAGGGCGTCCGCCTTCGGGCTGCGGGACTTAAACCCTGAACCCCGGACTCGCGATGAAAGAAGCGGTCGAGTTAATCGTCAGGCACCTTGTGCAGGAGGCCGAGGCGGTGGACGTGCGGGCCGTCGAGCGCGACCGCTCGACGACGGTCATCGAGGTGCGCGTGGCGCAGCCCGACGTGGGCAAGGTCATCGGGCGGCAGGGGCGGACGGTCAAGGCCCTGCGCTCGCTGCTCCACGCGGCCGGCCAGAAGCACAACCGGCGCTACGTCCTCGAAATCGTCGAATGAGCGCGGGCGAAGGGGCGGCGGGGGCCGAAGGCCCGGAGCTCGGCGGCCTTGAGTTGGTCGCCGTCGCGCGCGTCGCCAAGCCGCGCGGCGTCCGCGGCGAGGTCGCGGCCGACCTGCTGACCGACTTCCCCGAGCGCTTCGAGGGTCTGGCCGAACTGATCGCCGTCACGCCCGCGGGCGAGCGCCGGCGGCTCGCGCTCGAAGGCCACTGGCTTCACGGCGACCGCGTGGTGCTCAAGTTCGCCGGCTACGACACGCCGGAGGCGGCCGCGGCGCTCGCCGGCTGCGAGCTGGCCGTGCCCGAGTCGGAGGCGGTCGCGCTCGGCGAGGACGAGTTCTACGACTGGCAGCTCGCGGGCTGCCGCGTCGAGACCGTCGAAGGCGTCGCGGTCGGCGCGGTCGCCGAGGTGCTCCACCTCGGGGCCGCCCCCACGCTCGTCATCCGCGACGAACGCGGGCGCGAAAACCTCGTCCCCTTCGTCGCCAGCATCTGCGTCGAGGTGGACGTGGCGGGCAAGCGCATCCGCTTGGACGCGCCCGAAGGGCTGATAGAACTTTAGTCGCGGGTTTAAAGTTTCGAGTCGGCGGCGCGCTTTTAACTCGACTCCCGCGACCCGGAACTCGAAACCGAACGCCGTGCGCTTTGACATCATCACGATCTTCCCCGACTTCTTCGGCGCGGTGTTCGACTTCGGGATCGTGCGGCGGGCGCGGGCCGCGGGGCTGGTCGAGATCGCGGCGCACGACCTGCGCGGCTGGACGCACGACCGGCACAAGGTCGTGGACGACAGGCCGTTCGGCGGCGGCGACGGGATGGTCTTGAAGCCCGAGCCGATCTTCGAGGCGGTCGAATCTTTGACAGGCGCGGCGGACGCCGCGGGCCTGCGGGCCGCGGGCAAGCGCGTCGTGCTGCTCTCGCCGCAGGGGCGCGTGCTCACGCAGAGTCTCGCGGCCGAGCTCGCGAAGGCCGGGCAGGTCGTCGTCATCTGCGGCCGCTACGAGGGCGTGGACGAGCGCGTGGCCGAGGCGCTGGCGACCGACGAGGTCTCCATCGGCGACTACGTTCTGTCGGGCGGCGAGCCGGCCGCGGTCGTGCTGGTGGACGCCGTCGTGCGGCTCCTGCCCGGCGCTCTGGGCAGCGAGACCTCGGCCGTCAACGAGTCCTTCTCGGAAGGGCTTTTGGATTTCCCGAACTACACGCGCCCGCCCGAGTTCCGCGGGATGCGCGTGCCCGAAGTGCTCCTCGGCGGCCACCACGCCGAGGTCGCCCGCTGGCGCCGGCAGCGGGCCGTCGAGAAGACGCGCCGCAACCGGCCCGACCTGTTGGGGGGAGAAGAGTTTGAAAAGCAGTAGTCGGTAGACGGCAGCCGGCAGCGCCTCCGCGCGGCGGGTGCCGGCGCCGTCGGCCGGACGGTTCGACGGCGAAAGGTTTGCTACTGGCTACTGGCTACTGTCTACTGTTTTTTGAGGTGACTTATGAACCGCTTGGACACAATCGAGAACGCGCAGTTGCGCACGGACATCCCCGACTTCCAGCCGGGCGACACGGTGCGCGTGCAGGTGCGCATCAAGGAGTCGGAGACGAAGGAGCGCTTGCAGGCGTTCGAGGGCGTCGTCATCGCCCGCAAGGGCGGCGGCGTGCGCGAGACGATCACGGTGCGTAAGACCAGCTTCGGCGTCGGCGTCGAGCGCATCTTCCCGCTGCACGGCCCCATCGTCGGCAAGATCGAGGTCGTCCGCCGCGGCCGCGTCCGCCGCGCCAAGCTCTACTACCTGCGCAACCTGCGCGGCAAGGCCGCACGCATCCGCGAGCGCGACACCCGCCCGGCCAACACCGGCAGCAGCGGTCAGGCTCAGGGCGCGTCGGCTTCGAACAAGAGCAGCAAGTGAAAGCCGTAAGTCGTAAGTCGTGAATCGTGAATCGTGCGGGCGGCGGCCGAGTCGGAGGCCGCCGCCCGACGCGAGCGCCGCTCGGCCACGGTTGACGACCCGCGACTTGCGGCTCGCGGCTTTATGAAGAAGTCGGCCATCGGCACGATGTTCGAGGAGACGGCGCGGGCCGGCGGCTTCGAGCGGGTGGCGGGCTTGGACGAGGTGGGGAGGGGCGCGCTGGCCGGGCCGGTCGTCGCCGCGGCCGTCATCCTCGACCCCCGCGCGCCCCTGCCGGAAGGTCTCGACGACTCGAAGAAGCTGACCGCGCGCCAGCGCGAGCGCATCGCCGCCGAGTTGCGCGAGCGGGCCGTCTGCTACGCCGTCGGCCTCGTCGGCCCCGAAGAGATCGACCGCACCAACATCCTCATCGCCACGCGGCGCGCCATGATGGGGGCTTTAGAAAAGCTCCAGCCGTGCGCCGATTTTCTTCTCATCGACGCGCTCCAACTGCGCGAGTCGCCGCTGCCGCAGCGGGCCATCATCGGCGGCGACGCCGTCTCGGCCTCCATCGCCGCCGCCAGCGTCCTCGCCAAGACCTACCGCGACGCGCTCATGCGCGACTACCACGAGCAGTTCCCGCACTACGGCTTCGCGCGCCACGTCGGCTACGGCACGCGCGAGCACTGGGAGGCCCTGCGCGCGCACGGCTGCTGCCCCATCCACCGCAAGAGCTTCCGCGGCGTCGCCGGGGGCGGGGAGAGTTCGGAGGGTTAAGGTTAAAGGCCGGGCGGCCGCGGGCGCCGGCCTTTAACTTCTCGGAGGGGGCCTCTTTCGACCGTGCGCATCGCCATTGACGCTCATTCGGTGGGGACGGGGCTGGCGGGCAACGAGACGTACGCGGCGAGCCTCGTCGAGGCGCTGGCCGAGGTGGACGCCGAGAACCGCTACACGGTTTACGTGACGAGGCCGGAGGCCGAGGCGAGGTTCGCGGGGCGCTGGCCGCACGTCGGCGTGCGCAAGACCCTGCCGCACACGCCTCTGGTGCGGATTCCGCTGACGCTGTCGGCCGAGCTGCGGCTGCGGCCCGTAGACCTTCTGCACGTGCAGTACACGGCCCCGCCGCTCGCGCCCTGCCCCGTCGTCGCCACCGTCCACGACCTCTCCTTCGAGCACCTGCCGGAGACTTTCAAGCGCCGGAGCCGCGCGCAGCTGCGCCTGACCGTGCGGCGGACGGCCCGCGCGGCGGCCCACGTGATCGCGCCCTCGGAGTTCACCAGACGAGACCTCGTCGAGACTTACGGCCTCGACCCGGCGCGCGTGAGCGTCATCCCGCTGGCCGCCGGCGAGCAGTTCCGGCCCGTCGCGGACGCGGGCGAGCTGGCGCGCGTGCGCGTGCGCTACGGCATCGGCGGCGAGTACGTGCTGGCGGTCGGCTCCATCCAGCCGCGGAAGAATCTGGCGCGGCTGGTGCGCGCCTACTCGGACTTGCGCCGCGAACGGGGGAGGAGTAATCTGCCGCAACTGGTGCTGGTCGGCAAGCGGGCGTGGCTCTACGGCGAGACGCTGAGGGCCGTCGAGGAGAGCGCGGCGCGCGACTCGATAATCCTCACGGGCTATGTATCCGAGGGCGACCTGCCGGCACTGTACGCGGGGGCGCTCTGCTTCGCCTACCCGTCGTTTTTTGAAGGCTTCGGGCTGCCCCCGCTCGAAGCCATGCGCTGCGGCACGCCGGTCGTGGCCGGCGACCGCGCGAGCCTGCCGGAGGTCGTCGGCGACGCCGGCCTCCTCGTCGATCCGTTCGACACGGGCGCGCTCGGCCGGGCGCTGGGGCGTTTGATGGACGACGCGCAGTTGCGCGAAAACTTACGCACGCGCGGCCTCGAGCGGGCCGCCGCGTTCGACTGGCGGGATACGGCCCGCATGACCTTGCAGGTATACAGGAGGGTTGCGGGTTGCGGGTCGCGGGTCGCGGAATGAAGAAGTCGCGAGTTTAGAGTTTCGAGTTTCGGGTTAAAGACGCCTCGCCTCTAACCCGAACTCGAAACTCTAAGCCCGAAACTCATCTTAACCCGCGACCCGCGACCCGCAACCCGCAATGGGAACATGCGCATCGCGATTCTGGGGACACGGGGGGTGCCCGCCAGTTACGGCGGGTTCGAGACCTTCGCGGAGCAGCTCTCGACGCGGCTCGTCGCGCGGGGCCACGAGGTGACGGTCTACTGCCGCGCGCACTACGTCAGCCCGCGCCAGATCGAGTACAAGGGCGTCCGCCTGAGGGTGCTCCCGACCATCCGCCACAAGTATTTCGACACGGTCGTTCACGCCTTCGTCTCCGCCCTCGACGCCGCCCCGCGCCGCTTCGACGCCGCCCTCATCTGCAACGCCGCCAACGCCCCCTTCGCGCCCATCCTGCGCGCCGCCGGCACGCCCGTCGCCATCAACGTGGACGGCCTCGAACACAAGCGCCGCAAGTGGAACTGGCTCGGCCGCGGCTACTACCGCATGGCCGAGCGCCTCTCGGTCTGGGTGCCGAACGTGACGGTGACGGACGCGCGCGTCATACAGGATTACTACCTCGCGAAGTACAACGCGCCCTCGACGATGATCGCCTACGGCGCGGACGTGGAGCGGCGGCTCGACCGCGCGGCCGTGCGCGCGTGGAACGTCGAGCCGAACCGCTACGTGCTCTACGTCTCGCGCCTTGAGCCGGAGAACAACGCCGAGATGGTCATCGAGGCCTTCAAGCGCGTGCGCACCCCGCACAAGCTGCTCGTCGTCGGCGACGCGCCCTACGCCCACGAGTACATCAGCCGCCTGCGGGAGTTGGCGCGGCGCGACCGCCGCATCGTCTTCACCGGCTTCGTCTTCGGCGACGCCTACCGCTCGCTCCAGCAGAACGCCTACTGCTACGTCCACGCCACCGAGGTCGGCGGGACGCACCCAGCGCTGCTGGAGGCGATGGGCTTCGGCAACTGCGTGCTGGCGCTGGATACGCCGGAGAACGTCGAGGCGGTGGGCGAGGCCGGCATCCTCTACGCGGACACGAAAGACCTCGCGGCGCGGTTGCAGAGGGTTCTGCGCGACGGCGGCATCGTCAACCAGTACCGCCAGCGCGCGCAGGCCCGCGTGCGACAGCTCTACGACTGGGAGCACGTCGTGGATCGCTACGAAGACCTCTTCGCGCGGATGGCGCGGCTGCCCCTGCCGGAGCGCGAGCCGCCCCCGGCGCCCGCGCCCGCCGCGGCCGGCGAAGGCGCGGTCGCGAGAAAATCCTGAGCGCCTCAGGAGAAACAGTGCCGCGCGCGGCACTGTTACTTTACTTCAGCGCCTTCACGTCGGCCGGGCGGGTGAAGAGCGAGTCGGGGACGGGGCGGTTGAACTCGACGGCCTCGAAGTTGACGCGGCTCGATTGGACGCCCGCGCGGAAGTGGTCGATGATGAAGGGCGCGCGCACCGAGCCGACCTCCTGAAACTGCGCGTAGCGATCCTCCTCCTCGACCAGCTCGCCCTCGCTGTTCTGCTTCCGGTAGAGCGCCTTCGACGGCAGCGCGTCGCGCGCGCTGAACTCGAACTCGACCGTGAAGCCGTCCGGGTAGCTCAGGCGCACGGCCTCGTTGCGGCGGCCGAGGCCCGCCTCGCGCCGGCCGACGTAGGTGAGCGCGGCGCCCTCCGAGCGCCACCACCCGCGCAGGACGTTGTCGAGGCTCACGCGCATCGTGAGGCGAAAGTCCTCGGCCTGCGCGGGCGTGATGTCGGTGAGCTTCTTCATCTTGAGGTCGGCCACCCAGCCGGTCTCGCCCGTGTTGGTCTGGATGCTGTTGACGATGCTGCCGCGGAAGTGCGTCCGCTCGCGGTCGGGGAAGACGAGGTAGTCCTCGAAGCGGACGGGCAGCGTCGCCACGCCGTCGTGGTAGGGCGTGAAGTAGCCGTGCGAGACGACCGTGCGCACGTCGAGGTAGGCCGCGCCGCCGAGCGCGTCCACGGCGCGGCGGACGATCTCTTCGGCCTTCTCGTCCGACTTCGGCGCCGACGCTTTGGCGGCCGGCGCGGGCGTCGGACGCGCCCCCGGCTCCTGCGCGGAGGCCGCGGGCGAAACGAGGAGGAGGGCGAGCGCGCACAGGCGCGCGGCGGCGAGCGAGGGGTAAAGCGTCTTACTCATACCGGATTTATAAGAGGTGAGGGGAGAGAAAATCAACCGGACGAAAGCGGCCCGCAACCGCCGACCCGCTTTCCCGCCTAGACCGTGACCAGCTCTTCTTGGAACTGCTCGGCGTCGGAGCGGACGACGACCTCGCCGTTCTCCACGTCGGCGACGAAGTTGTCGGCCGTCTTCCACATCGCCGTGATGGGCAGCTTCACCTTCTCGTCGATGTGGCGCTTGAGGAAGCGCGCGCCGTAGGCCGGGCTGTAGCCCTTCTCGGTCAGGAGGTCGAGCGCCTCCGTCGTGATCGTGCAGGACTTGCCCTGCGCGCTCATCTGGCGGCAGAGCTTGCCCGTGTAGAGCTTGGCGATCTCGCGCACCTCGTCCATCGTCAGCGGCGAGAAGACCACGATCTCGTCGATGCGGTTGCGGAACTCGGGCGTGAACCTCGTCTCGGCCGCCTTCAGCACGTCGTTCTTGATCGCCTTCACGTCGCCCAGCGTCTTCGTGCCGAACCCGAACGGCTTCTCGTACTTCTTGAAGTTCTCCGAGCCGAGGTTCGAGGTCATGATCACGATGGCGTCGGAGAGGTAAACCTTCTTGCCGCGCCCGTCCGTGAGCCAGCCCTCGTCGAAGGCCTGCAGGAAGAGGTTCATCAGGGTCGGCGAGGCCTTCTCCACCTCGTCGAGCAGCAGAACCGTGTACGGGTTCTCCCGCAGCTGCTCCGTGAGTATCCCGCCGCGCTCGCTCCCGACGATGCCGCGCGGCATGCCGATCAGCTTCTCGATGCCGATGGTGCCGTCCTGATACTCCGACATGTCGATGCGGATCATCTT
The DNA here is from genome assembly GCA_035563275.1 of Pyrinomonadaceae bacterium. Classification (GTDB taxonomy): domain Bacteria; phylum Acidobacteriota; class Blastocatellia; order Pyrinomonadales; family Pyrinomonadaceae; genus QHXN01. The sequence continues at coordinate 363 of DATMVI010000041.1, read as the reverse complement.
CTCCTCGTCGCCGAACATGAACTCGGCGACGGCCTTCGCCAGCTCGGTCTTCCCGACGCCCGTGGGGCCGAGGAAGAGGAGCACGCCGTCGGGCTTGTAGTGGTTCTCCTTGAGCGGCCCCTTGTTCAGGCGGAGGCGCTGGGCGACGGCGCGGATGGCGTCCTTCTGCCCGATGACGCGGCGGCCCAACTCCTCCTCCATCGTCACGAAGCGGTCGTTCGTGTCGCGGTAGATCATGTCGCGCGGGATGCGCGACTCCTGCGAGATCACGTCGATGATGTGCTCGGGGCGCACCACCAGCGTGTCCGGCTCGTTGATCTCGACCTTGACGGCCGCCGTGTCGAGCCAGCCGATGGCCTTGTC
>DATMVI010000040.1:0-8863 GCA_035563275.1 Pyrinomonadaceae bacterium | reverse complement strand
GACGCGTCGCCCCCGACCTCGGCCGAGACGGCGCAGGAGTTCCTCATGCTCGTCGAGTTCGTCGCCTCGTTCGCGGCGGACGCGATGGGGATGGTGAACCACGCCGGCGAGGCCGGGCAGGAGGTCAACCTCCCGCTCGCGCGCCAGTGCATAGACATGCTCGGCTCGCTCAGGGAGAAGACGCGCGGCCACCTCTCGGCCGAGGAGCAGCGCTTCCTCGACATGATCCTCTCGCAACTGCGGATGCAGTACGTCTCGCTCACCAGCGCCCCGCGCGGCGGCAGCCCCGCCGGCCCGCGCGGCTTCACCGGCGGCGACATCACGGGGGGGAGATAGGTTTCGGGTTGCGGGTCTCGGGCCCCAAGTTAAAGACAAGCCTTCGCTTTTAACTTGGGGCCCGAGACCCGCAACCCGAAACTTCATAGCGGCGGCTCCGCGATGAAATTCACTCTGCTGGGCACAGGGACTTCGACGGGCGTGCCGTCCATCGGGTGCGACTGCGAGACCTGCACGTCGGACGACCCGCGCGACAAGCGCCTGCGCGTCTCGGTGCTGGTCGAGCACGGGGGGGCGGCGGTGCTCGTTGACACCTCGTCCGACTTCCGCCAGCAGGCCCTGCGCGTCGGCCTGCGCCGGCTCGACGCCGTGCTCGTCACGCACTGCCACGCCGACCACATCTTCGGCCTCGACGACATCCGCCCCTTAAACTTCCGCTTCGGCGCTTTGGGCGTCTACGCCAACGAGCCCGCGTGGCGCGACATCCGCCGCATCTTCCAGTACGTCTTCGAGCCGTCGCACTACGGCGGCGGCCTGCCGCAGGTCATGGCCCACACCGTCCTGCCCGGCGCGACGTTCTGCCTCGGCCCCGGCCTTGAGGTGACGCCCGTCGAGGTCATCCACGGCCGGCTCCCCGTCATCGGCTACCGCTTCAACGACTTCGCGTACCTGACCGACCTGAGCGAGATACCGCCGCGCTCGCTCGACCTGCTGCGCGGCCTCGACGCGCTCGTCCTCGACTGCCTGCGTCTCAGGCCGCACCCGACGCACCTCTGGCTCGAACGCGCGCTCGAATACATCCGGGAACTCGGCCCGCGCCGCGCCTACCTGACCCACATCGCCCACGACATCAAGCACGCGCGCGACTCCGCCCTGCTCCCCGCCGGGGTCGAGTGGGCCTACGACGGGCTGGAGATAAGTGATGAGTGATGAGCGCGGGGCGCGGAATTAAATCCTCTTCATCCCGCGCCCCGCGCTCTGACTTCTGCGCTCGCATATGCGTCTGTTCCACGGATACGAGAACGCCGGGATCGCGCGGCCGACCGTGCTGACCCTCGGCGTCTTCGACGGGCTGCACCTCGGCCACCAACTCATCATCCGCCGCGTCGTCGAGCGGGCGCGAGGCCTCGCGGCCGTGCCCACCGTCATCACCTTCGACCCGCACCCGCGCGCCGTCCTCCACCCCGAGTCGGCCCCGCCGCTGCTCCAGACCTTCGACCAGAAGCTCGAAGCCTTCGGCGTGCTCGGCGTCGAGCAGGCCATCGTCATCCGCTTCACGCCGGAGTTCGCCTCGGTGCGCGCCGAGCAGTTTTTGCGCGACGTGGTGCGCGAGCGGCTTCAGGCGAGGGAAGTCTACCTCGGCCGCGGCTTCGCCTTCGGGCGCGGGCGCGAGGGCGACATCGAGCTTCTGCGGAAGGTGAGCGGCGAGCTCGGCTTCTTCGCCGACGAGGTTCCGGAGGTGCGCCTGCGCGGCCGCCGCATCAGTTCGAGCCGCGTGCGCGAGCTGCTCTCCGAGGGCCGCGTCAACCTCGCGCGGCGGATGCTGGGGCGGCCCTACGGCGTCGAGGGGCCGGTGATCCGCGGCGACGAGCGCGGCCGCACGCTCGGCTTCCCGACCGCCAACCTCCGCCCGCGCAACCGCGTCATCCCGCGCCGCGGCGTCTACGTCACGGCGACCCTCATCGGCGGCGCGTGGCGGCGCAGCGTGACCAACGTCGGCCTGCGCCCGACTTTTAAGGAGGCGGAGGAGCCTTCGGTCGAGACCTTCGTCCTCGACTGGGGCGGCGACCTCTACGGCGACGTGGTGCGCGTCCGCTTCCTGCGCCGCCTGCGCGACGAGCGGCGCTTCGCCTCGGTCGAAGAGCTGAGGCGGCAGATCGGGTCGGACGTGGCCCGCGCCGAGAGGTACTTCCGCCACCCCTGCGTGCGGCGCTCCCTCGCGGTCGTCTGACGGTAAAAACTCAAAAAAGACGGAACATAAAGTCGGCGGCCGACGCATCTAACTTCTGGCTCCGATTCCCGAACTTTGAATTTATAGAGACAGGATCGCGATAAGTTTTGGTTACGGTTTCAAACGACATGGCGGCCATCGAAAAGAATGTTTTGACGGAGGAGACCGGCGGCGCCGCGCCCGCCGACGGCGTTAAGGAGACCCGGCTGGCGCTCGTCGGCGGCGACGGGAAGGCTAACGGCAACGGCCGCCGGTTGTCGCCCGCGCCCGCGCCCGCGGCGGCCGCGGACGACGACGAGTTCGAGGCGAAGGGCTGGCGCGCGTGGCGCCGGACTTTCCAGATCGTCCGCGTGCTCGGCACGATGACGCTCTACCTCTTCCTCAACGATTACGACATCCGCGCCGCCTTCAACGAGCGCGCCGCCGAGCGCCGGCTCTCCGAGGCCCGCGCGCGCGGCCGGCTCGCGCGCCTGCGCGAGTGGTGGCGCGACCTCATCCTCCGGCGCGCCCTCGACAAACTCGTCCGCCTCACGCGCCTCTTCGTCTTCCGCGGGGCCGAGGGCACGCGGGGCAAGGAGCAGCAGCTCGAACGGCAGGGCGCGTGGCTCAAAGATAACCTCATCGCGCTGGGGCCGACCTTCATCAAGATCGGGCAGGCGCTCGGCACGCGCGCCGACCTGCTGCCGCTCGCCTACATCAAAGAGCTGACGACGCTACAGGATCAGGTTCCGCCCTTCCCGACCGCCGAAGCCTTCGCGCGCGTCGAAGAGGAGCTGGGCCGCAGCGTCGCCGAGGCTTACGCCGAGATCGACGCCGCGCCCATCGCCTCGGCCTCTCTGGGTCAGGTCTACCGCGCGCGCCTGCATACGGGCGAGGAGGTCGCGGTCAAAGTCCAGCGCCCGAACCTGCGCGAGACGGTCGGCTTCGACATCGCCGTCCTGCGCCGCATCGTGCGCTCACTCTCGCGCTTCCCCGAGTTCAACCGCAACGCCGACTGGGAGGGGATGCTCCGCGAGTTCCGCGAGACCATCTTCGAGGAGATGGACTACGCGCGCGAGGGGCAGAACGCCGACCGCTTCCGCGGCAACTTCCGCGACTGGCGCGCCGTCCACGTCCCGCGCATCCACTGGACGCACACCACGACGCGCGTCATCACGATGGAGTTCATCCGCGGCACGAAGGTGACGGATGTCGAAGCCCTGCGCGCGCGCCGCATCTCGCCCGTCAAGGTCAACCGCCTGCTCGTCCGCGCCTACCTCAAGCAGCTGCTCGAAGACGGCTTCTTCCACGCCGACCCGCACCCCGGCAACCTGCTCGTGATGGACACGGGGCATCTGGCCTTCTTCGACTTCGGCATGGTCGGCCGCATCACGCCGCGCCTTCAGGCGCAGATGATCGACGCCTTCTTCCACGTCGTCGGCCGCGACATCGAGGGGCTGGCGCAGGACTTGATCGACCTCGACTTCCTCAAGCCCGGCGTAGACCCCGAGCGGGTCAGGCCCGTCGTCGAGGGGCTCTTCCGCCACTACCTCAACCTGAAGCTCGGCGAGGTCAACTTCAAGGAGCTGACCTACGACTTGGCCGAGGTGATGTACGAGTACCCTTTCCGGCTGCCGTCGAACTTCACCTACATCATCCGCGCGCTGATGACGCTCGAAGGCATCGGGCTGGTCACAGACCCCGGCTTCAGCTTCTTCGACACGGCCAAGCCCTTCGCCAAAGAGTTCATGCTGCGGCGCGAGGGCAAGCAGTTCCGCCGCCTCCTGCTCGACAGGATCACGGGCCGCGACGAGGGGCGCATCGACTGGGCCAAGATGTGGAAGCTCGCCAAGATGGCCGCGAAGGCTTACCTCGAAAAGTGAAAACGGGGGCGCGGCGCGCCACTTTAAAACGCGCGGCGGGGCTGAGAGGCCCGGCCGCGCGTTTCGGCTTTGAGGGGCGCGCGGCGTCGGTTATAGTCTGGCCCGCCTTGCCACCGCGCCGCGCCGCGGCCCGGACAGACTTCCCCACTGGAGATTTCGATGACGAAAAAGAATCTGGCCGCGCTGGTTCTCGTCCTGACGGCCGCCCTGACCGCCGCGGCGCAGCAGCCCGCCGGCTGGGTGAAGTTCAGCCCCGCGGGTTCGTCTTTCACGGTCCTGATGCCCACGGAGCCGAAGGCGGACACGAAGACCGCGCAGAGCCCCCACGGCCCCTACACCACCAACCTTTTCTCCTCCGTCACCCCCGCCCGCGAAATCTACATGGTCGGCTGGGTGGACTACGACCCGAAGTTCAACTTCGGCGTGCAGGCCGAACTCGAAGCCAACCGCGACAACTTCGTCAAGAACGTCAAGGCCAAGCTGCTCTCCTCGACGCCGATCAAGCTCGGCACGCACCCCGGCATCGAGTTCAAGGCCGAACTGACGGGGCAGGCCGACATCGTCTCGCGCGTCTACGTCGTCGGCCGCCGACCCTACCAGCTCATCATCGTCTCGCCGGCCGGGCGCGCCTCGGCCGCCGACCGCGAGCGCTTCTTCTCCTCCTTCCAACTCGACGCGGCGAAATAAGCCGTCATCGGCCGCGTCACTTCTCGGGGCCGTTTATCGCTTCAGGGTTTCTCGTAGCCTAAGACGCGGGGCGTGAGGCGGCCCGCGCGCGGGTCTGCGCGGAAGGCGACCCAGCCCTCGCGGGTGGCGCGGCGCGGGAGGAAGGCGACGGTGAGTTGGCCGCGCTCCGGCCCCGCGCCGCCCGCGCCTTCGAGCGTGACTTCGACGGTGACGCCCTCGGCGGTCTGGTCGCCGTGGTTGGTGACGGCGACGGGCACGACGAAGTTGTGGCCGGTCGGGCGCGGCTCGCCGAGCCTGACCTCGACGGCCGGCGGGTCGTCGCCCGCGGCCGCGCCGTCGTAGACGAGGTAGCCGAGCGTGCCGGCGACGAGCGCGAGGCCGACGCCGAAGACCGCCCACTCCAGCCAGTTCTTCTCGACGCGCTTCGCGTCCTTCCGCTTCGTCATTGCAGCAGGAGCCTCCCGGCCGACGCGCCCAGCGTCGAGGCGACGCCGAGGACGATGGTCTGCGCCACGCACGCCGCCAGCCCCTGCCCGTCGAAGCGGCCGAAGAAGGCGAGGATGGCGGCCGAGGCGGCGAGCGCCACGGCGTAGGTGATGACGGCGCCGAAGAGCACGTCGTGGCGCGCGTCGAAGCGGACGAACCGCCGCGAGCCCGAGAACTCGCTGTAGTAGAGGATGAGCGCGCCCAGCGCGAGCGAGAGCAGCGCCAGCCCGAGCAGCCGCCACGCCGAGACCTCGACGGCGATCATCACCACCTCCTCGGTCGGCGCGATGTTGGCCGCGAAGAGCACCGCGCCGCAGAGCGCGACGACGAGTTGGCCGCCGAAGTGGTGCCCGCCGGCCGCGGCCCGCGACCCGCCGACGCCCTTGTCCCGCTCGTCCTCGCCCTCGGCGCCCAGCTGCGCCGTCCCGACCGAGACGCCGATGGCGACGGTCATCGCCTCGACCGTCGTCTTGCCGGCGATCTCGCTCAGCGGCTGGTCGAGCGAGACGCGCCCGAGCAGCCAGAGGATGAGGAACGCGATGAGCAGGCCGAGGCCCATCTCCTCGAACGAGTCGATGACGACCTCGCTGAAGCAGGAGTCGCGGCGCAGCCCGAGGAAGTAGTTGTAGCCGAGCAGCAGCGCGAAGGTGGCGGCGACGTAGAGCGCGAGCCGCCACGGGTGCGACGTGAAGCCGGCCCACCACACCTCCATCGTGTAGAGCAGCGGGAGGCTGAAGAGCAGCCCGCCCGCCACGCCGCGCGCGTACTCGCGGAGCGATTCGCTGATGCTTCGCATAAGAATTAAGAGTTAAGAACTAAGAACTAAGAATTCGGAGAGGTCGGGAGCCCCGAAGGGCGCTGCGGCCGGCGGGCCGTTGTTAATTCTTAATTCTTAATTTGACCGGCGGTAGTATACTCGAAAGCGATGGCACCAACCCGCGAATCCGGTGTGAGCCGATGATTACGACCACCTGCCTGAACAGCGCGCGGCAGTTCGTCAAGGACTTCCCGGCCGGCGAGCTGAGCGACTACTGCGACCGCGACGGCAACGTCGTCTGGGCCGACGTTTCCGACCCGACCGGCGAAGACTTCCTTGAGCTGGCCGAGGAGTTCAAGTTCCACCCGCTCTCGATCGAGGACTGCCGCAACGCCCACCAGCGCCCGAAAGTCGAGGAGTACCCCGGCTACTACTTCATCGTCCTCTACGAGGCCGAGCTGGTCGGCCCCGACGACGACCTCGAACTGCGCGAGCTGAACATCTTCCTCGGCCCCAACTTCCTCGTCACCGTCCACAGCCGCCCCATCCGCGCCGTCGAGACGGCCAAGCGGCTGTGGGGCGAGTGGACCGACCGGGCCAACCACGGCGCGGGCCTCCTCGCCTACCTCCTGATAGACGCCGTCGTCGACGACTACATGCCGCTCCTCGACATCCTCTCCGACCGGATGGACGAACTCGAAGACGACATCTTCGGCGACTTCCAGCCCGGCGCCATCGAGGACATCTTCCGCATCAAGAAGCAGCTCCTCTTCCTGCGCCGCTCGATCACGCCGCTCCGGGACGTTTTCAACACGATGCTGCGCCGCGAGCAGCCCATCTTCGCCCGCGAGACGCACGTCTACTTCCAAGACGTCTTCGACCACGTCATCCGCGTCGCCGACTCCATCGACACGCTGCGCGACATGCTCGGCTCGACGATGGACGCCTACCTCTCGGTGTCGGGCAACCGGATGAACCAGATCATGAAGCGGCTCACCTCGGTCTCGACCATCCTGATGTCGGTGACGCTCGTGGCCGGCATCTACGGGATGAACTTCGTGATGATGCCGGAGTTGCAGTGGCGGTTCGGCTACGTCTACGCGCTGCTCTCGATGGTCGCCATCGGGCTGGCGCTCTACTTCTACCTGAGGAAGGTCAAGTGGCTGTGAAGAAGAAGCGAAAGAAGTGGAAGCCGTGGCACGCGCACGGCCCCGGCGACCAGCACGGGCACGAGGACGATCTGGCCGAGCGCCTCACGCCGCTCGAAGAGACGGAGGCGTTCCGCGAGTCGGAGCAGACGGACGGCCGGCCCGGCGCGGTCAAGGACACGATCCGCGTGGACAGCAGCAGCGTGAGGCTGCCGGAGAAGTTTCTGGCGGAGGAGCGCGGCGCGGCCGACACCTTCCGCCTCCACCCGGTGGTCGTCGCCATCCTCGCCGTCATGCTCGCCTTCATCGCCTTCGTCGCGTGGCAGATCACGCTGATGCCGCCGCCGGCCAAGTGAAGCGGCGCGGCTCGCGCCGCCGCGCCGCGCCCGCTATACTGCCCGTCGTGAAATATCTCGTCCTGCTCCTCGCCCTCTCAGCCTTCATCGTCGCGGCGACGGTGGTGCTCATCGTCGTCTACTACTGGGGGCCGCGCGGGGGGCCGCCGAAGACCAGAGGCTAGGGGCCGGGGGGCGGTGAAAAATTCAGAGCCGGTGAAAGCTTTCGCCTTCACCGGCCCGACTCTTACGCACGTCCGCGAGCCCCCGCCTTTTTTCACGGCCGGCGCGCGGGGGCCGCTTGGCCCCTCGACGCGGCGGGCGCCACGGGGGCCTTGCCCGTGTAGCCGGCGCGGGTGACGGCGATGCGCCGCTCGCGGCCCGGCGCGTCGGCGACGGAGACGCGCACCTGCCGGAACTCGCCGGCCGCCGCCTTCGCCGTCGGCACGTAGCTGACGACGTACTGCGTCCGCAAGTCCTTCGTGATCTCCTCGGCGATCTTCGGCAGCTCGGAGAGCGAGGTCGGGTAGAAGGCCCGCCCGCCCGTCTCCTTCGCCAGCCGGTCGAGCAGGTCGACGGCCTTGTCGCGCCGCGACTTCGAGATGAAGCCGCGCTCGCGCTCCAGCTCGTTGACGAAGCCGATGATGTAAATCTGCACGTCCTGCTCCTTGAGCGACTCGAAGAGCTGGTCGCGCTTGTAGAAGCTGGCGCGGTCTTCGCCGTCGGTGACGAGGATGAGCGCGCGGCGGCGCTTGTCTTCGAGCGGGTTCCCCTTCTTGTGCTGCGCGGCGTGCTCGGCCGAGAGGTAGACGGCGTCGATGATGGCCGTCTGCCCGCCCTCGACGTACATGTCGTCTAAGGCGTCGCTGACCGACTGCTTGTCGGGCGTGAAGTCCTGCATGATCTTGATCTCGTCGGAGGAGACGAAGCGGACGACGAAGGTCTCGTCGCCGGGCTTGTTGCTCTCGACGATGGACTTGCCGGCCTCGATGACCTGATTGATCTGCGAGCGCAGGGAGCCGGAGTTGTCCACGACGAGGCCGTAGGAGATCGGCACCTCCTCGCGCGTGACGAACTCGATCTTCTGCTGGACGCCGTTCTCGAAGACGCGGAACTCCTCGTCGCGCACGTTGTCGACGGGGCGGTTGTTGCGGTCAACGACCCTCACCTGAAGGTTGACGAGGTTGGTCTCGACGCGGACGACGCTCTCGGGGTCGATCTCCTGCTCGCCGGCCTGCTCGTCGGGCTCGCCCTGCCGGATGGGCGGCGGCGTCTTGAGCTGCGGCGCGCCGGGCGGCGGCTCGATGCGCGGCCCCGCGTTGGGGGCCGGCGTCTGCGCGGGCCGGGCGGGCGGGGTCGGC
>DATMVI010000039.1:0-4635 GCA_035563275.1 Pyrinomonadaceae bacterium | reverse complement strand
CGCGCGCGCGGCGCGCGACACGGCCGGGCGGCCTTCAGGCGGCCTCCTTCAGCGCGTCGAGGATGCGGCCGGCGGCGCGGCCGTCCCAGAGCGGCGGCACGCGTGGCGGCCCGCCGTCGCGGCCGCGTGCGAGCGCGTCGGCGGCCTCGCTGACGATGCGCGCCGGGTCGGTGCCGACGACGCGGTTCGTGCCCAACTCGACCGTCACCGGCCGCTCCGTGTTCTCGCGCAGGGTCAGGCACGGGATGCCGAGCGCGGTCGTCTCCTCCTGGATGCCGCCCGAGTCGGTGAGCACGAGCCGCGCGCCGCTGTAGAGGCGCAGGAAGTCGAGGTAGCCGAGCGGCTCGACGAGGCGGAGGCGGCCGCGCCGCTCGACCTGTTCGAGCAGGCCGAACGAGGCGAGGTTCTGGCGCGTGCGCGGGTGGACGGGGAAGACGACGGGCAGCGAAGCGCCGATCTCGTCGAGCGCCGAGAGGATGCCGCCGAGCGTCGCCTCGTCGTCCACGTTCGACGGGCGGTGCAGCGTCACGACGGCGTAGTCCCTCCCGCCGCCGACGCCCACGTCCTCGCGCGCCGTCGAAGCGCGCGCGCGTTCGAGCTGCTGGAAGAGCGAATCGATCATCACGTTGCCGACCATGCGGACGCGCGCGGGCGGGATGCCCTCGGCGAGCAGGTTGCGGTCGGCGTCCGCGGAGGGCGTGAGCAGAAGGTCGCTCAACTGGTCGGTGACGAGGCGGTTGATCTCCTCGGGCATGGCGCGGTCGCGGCTGCGCAGGCCCGCCTCGACGTGCGCGACGCGGACGAGCAGCTTGGCGCAGACGAGCGCGCAGGCCAGCGTCGAGTTCACGTCGCCGACGACCAGAACCCAGTCCGGTTTTTCCTCGAGCACGACCGGCTCGAAGCGCTCCATGACGGCGGCGGTCTGGCGCGCGTGCGAGCCTGAGCCCACGCCGAGGTGCACGTCGGGCCGAGGCATGCCGAGGTCGCGGAAGAAGGCGTCGGACATGCGCTCGTCGTAGTGCTGCCCCGTGTGGACGACGAGCGGCGAGAACTCGGCCGGGCGGCGGCGCATCGCCTCCACCACCGGCGCGACCTTCATGAAGTTCGGCCGCGCCCCCACGACGTTGATGACCTTCAGCATGGCGGCGGGTAGTCGTCAGTTAACGGTTATCATCCGACAGTTCGCGGCGGCCGCCTACAGGCGGATGATGGCGGCGCTGCTGGCGCGGCGCAGGTCGCGGCCGAGCGCGTTGCGCGTGTCTACGATGAGCTTCGACAGCTCGCAGAGCCTTTTGTAGTCCACCCCGCCGTGATCCGTGACGATGACGCAGCAGTCGGCCGCGCGCACCGCGTCGTCGGTCAGCTCCACGCTCGACAGCGGCTCGCCGCCGCCCTCCGTGTGCGCCTCGTCGAAGCGCACCTCGGCGACGTAGGGGTCGTGGTAGCTGACCTCGGCCCCCTTCGCCCGCAGGCGGTCGATGATCGAGAGCGCCGGCGACTCGCGCACGTCGTTGATGTCCTTCTTGTAGGCCACGCCGAGGACGAGCACGCGCGAGCCGTTCAGAGACTTCCGCGCGCCGTTGAGGCCGTCGGCGACGAGTTGCACGACGTGCTCCGGCATCCGCGAGTTGACCTCCTCGGCCAAGCCGATGAAGCGCGAGTCGAAGCCGTGCTGGCGCGCCTTCCACGAAAGATAATGTGGGTCGAGCGGGATGCAGTGGCCGCCGATGCCGGGGCCGGGGTAGAACGCCATGAAGCCGAAAGGCTTGGTGGCGGCGGCGCGGATGACCTCCCACGTGTCGATGCCGAGGTGGTAGCACAATCTCGCCATCTCGTTGGCCATCCCGATGTTGACGGCCCGGAACGTGTTCTCCAGAAGCTTCGCCGCCTCGGCCACACGCGCCGAAGAGACGACGTGAACGTCTTTAACGATCACGGAGTAGAGCGCGGCGGCCGCTTCGGTCGAGTCGTCGGTGCAGCCGCCGACGACCTTCGGGATGTTGTGCGTCTGGAACTGCGGGTTGCCGGGGTCAACCCTCTCGGGGCTGAAGGCGAGCAGGAAATCTTCGTCGAGCTTCAGCCCACGCTCCTCGAACATCGGCAGAAGCACCTCGTCGGTGGTGCCGGGGTAGGTGGTCGATTCGAGGACGACGAGCTGGCCGCGCCGCAGCCTTTGTCGTATCTCGCCCGCGGCGGCGAGGATGTAGGAAACGTCAGGCTCCTTCGTCTTCCGGAGCGGGGTCGGGACGCAGATGATGACGGCGTCGCACGAGGCCAGTTCGTCGAAGTTCGTCGTCGCGTGCAGCCGCTCGGACGAGACGACCTCTTTGAGCGTCTCCGAGGTCACGTCGCCGATGTAAGACTCGCCGCGGTTGACGCCGTCGGCCTTGGCGGCGTCCACCTCGAAGCCGACGGCGCGCAGCCCCCGGCGCGCGAACTCGACCGCCAGCGGCAGCCCCACGTACCCGAGGCCGATCACGCCGACGCGCGCCTGCCTGCTCTCGATCAGCCGTTTGATTTCGTCTTTGACCATCTGACCCGCCGACTTTGAAAAAGGGGCCTTGCGGCCCCCTCGCCCGCCTCGCGGCGGGAACCTCTGCGCGCGCGGGCCGCACCCCGCGCGCCTGACTTGCGCGAGACCTCAGACGCCCGCGATGACCTCCTCGCTGACGAGCACGCTGACGCGCTCGCGCAGCGCCACCTCGAAGCGGCGGGCCTCCTCGATCTCCGTGAACGAGAGCGCGCGCAACTGCTGCTCGATGCGGCGGCGGTAGTCCGAGACGAGCGAGTCCGAGACGTTGAGGCGGGCCGCGGCTTCGAGCTGCGTGATGTGCGCCGGGCTGAGGTAACAATACCACAGCACGCCGAGCATCCGGTCGTACTGCTTGGTCTTGCCGCGCACGGCCGCGTGCAGGCCCTTGAGGAAGCCGTCCACGCAGCCGGCGGCCTCCTGCTCCGACTCGCGGCGCAGGAGCGACTGCTCGGGGTTCTCGCGCCCGTCGGCCGGCTCGAACTGGCGGCCGTCGTCGTCGCCGTCGCCGCCGATGGGGACGAGGTAGATGTCCATCACGGGCAGCCGCGACATGACGAGGCTGCGCAGGGCGCGCACGTCCACCGGCGAGTCGCAGGCTTCGAGGACCGAGACGATGAGGTCTTCGAGGTCGGAGTTGCTGATGATGATCTGGGCGTCGCCCGTGCAGCCGACCATCCGCGTGTCGCGCTGGCGGACGGGGATCATCTGCACGCGCTGTTCGAGTTCGGCCGCGGCGCGGCGCGGCTTGTCGTCGCGCCACTCGCGCAGCCCGTAGACGCGGTCGACGAGGCGGCGGTGCACCTCCTCCTCGCCCGCGCCGGCCGAGTCCACGCGGCGGAAGTTGGCCGAGGACTGGATGATGGTCGAGATGCGGCGGGCGAGGCGGTAACTCTCGGGGTGGCGCTTGCGGAGCTCGGCCGTCAGGAGGTTGGTCAGCTCGATCTGGCTGATCTCGCACTCGATCTCCGAGTCGGTCATCGCCGTGTCGAGGTAGTGCTGGAAGCGCGACTTGGCGAGGAGCGTGACGAACAGCTCCTGCGTCAGGTCGACGTAGGCGCTCCCGCGGTCGCCCTCCTCGACGAGCAGGCCGGCGCTGTGCGAGGCGCGCACCAGCGGGTGGTTGACGACGAGCCGCTGGAGCTCGGCCCACAGGCGCGAGACGTCCGAGCGGCGCAGCGCCTCGACCCACGCGCCGGCGTGGCGCGCGGGGCGCTCGGCGGCGCGCTCCGACTCCTTCGGTGACTGCTCTTCAGCGCTCGTCATGGGGTCGTTTAAGCGTCGATCTTGGTCGGCGGATGATGCGGCCATGTTACTGGTAGTTGTTCGTCAGGAGCAAGGGCGGAGGAAGTTCCGAGACGCCGGCTGAGGAGGCTCAAGGGAGTGTGCGGCGGGGCGACTCTCGGCGCGTCTCAGGCGAGAGACGCGGTCGTCTTTGTACCGCTAACCAAGAGGGACGGTCTGTACGGAATGGGACGCCTGCGCTCTGGCTGACTCTGGAATTGGGGACGACCTTGCAGGGGGAACCCGCGCCGGTCTGCCGCGAAGGGATTCGGGCGCGGCCACCGTGAAGGGCTTTTCCGGGGAGGGTTGTGGCGCGAAGCCCGCCGCCCCCGAACACGACAAGGATGGTAGCAGCAAACCCGCAAATGAGCAACACCTTTTTACACCCGGTTCAAGGCGTTGATAATTCAGGAGAAAGTTGGCCGCGCGGGCGGGCGCGGGGCGGTGGAAGTGTGGAAGACCGAGGGGATTGATAATTTTACCCACCCTGACGAAATGAAGCGCCTGTACGAGGGTTGACGGCTGCTGTGGTTCCTCGCCACGTATCTTTCCGCCCCGCCTACGGTTCGGGCTGTGCCTTTCACGGACGGCGCTTCAAACGCCGGAGCGGCGCGCGGCAGGGACGCCTTCACGGCCCCGCGCCCGTCGAGGAGAGACCTCAAGGAGGAACCATGCGTTCTTCGAGCACAGCCAGTTTCCAGAAAACACTCACCTGCCCGGCGGCCGGGGCGCTGCTCGGCTACGCGCGCGGCGCGCTCGCGCGCGGGCGGCGCGCGTCGGTCGCGCGCCACCTCGCGACCTGCGACTTCTGCGGCGCGGAG
>DATMVI010000038.1:0-3527 GCA_035563275.1 Pyrinomonadaceae bacterium | reverse complement strand
CATCCCAAGCTCTGGCGCAACACCAACACACGCACGACCACCCGGCCCCCGCCGCGCCGCGCCGCGAGGCGGCGCCGACGGCCCCGCCGCCGGGGGAGCCGGGCGTCATTCAGTTGGGCTACGAAAGGGTCTCGATCCCCGATGTCGAGGTGCTCGATCAGGACGGGCGGAAGGTGCGCTTCTACTCCGACCTCTTCAAGGGCCGGGTGGTGGTGGTCAGTTTCTTCTTCACGAGTTGCACCTACATCTGCCCGATGCAGGGCCAGACGCTCGCCAAACTGCGGGCGTCGCTCGCGGAGCGGATGGGGAAGGAAGTCTTTTTCGTCTCGGTCAGCAAAGACCCTGTGACCGACACCCCGGAACGCCTAAAGGTGTGGGGGGAGCATTTCGGCGTCGGGCCCGGTTGGACGCTCGTGACCGGCGCGGAGGGCCCCATGAAACAACTGCTGTGGGGCTTGATAGGCGAGCACCCCGGCAGGCAGTTGCACAACGCCGTCCTGTTCATCGGCAACGACAGGACGGGGGTTTGGGAGGACGCCGCGGGGCTCTCCTCCGCGGAAAAACTGGTCGAGATCATCGACCGGGTTTCCGGCCCCGCCGCCGCCGCAGAGAGGTGACCGGAGAGAGAGGAGGCGATATTAGTCTGTATCAGTGCCGCGCCCCCGCCCGGATGCGCCCCGTCCTCGAACTGAGGACGTTCACGCAGGCCGTCACCACTGATTGTTACTACGGCCTGAGGCCGGCGAAGCTCCCGCCGCCGCGGGCGTGAAAGGTTCTGCCGGAGGCGGCCCGGATGCCGGTGGCCGGGGGGAGCCTTCGGGCGTTCGTTGACAAGCCGCCGAAGGGGGCGTATGGTGTGCCCGCCCTCTCGACCCCGCAAGGAGTTCGGAGGGCGAACGAGGCCGCCGGAGAGCGAGGCTCCGGCGGCCTCGCTGTCTTCGGGCGGGACTATCCTGAAGGGAGTTGTAGGTCGGCGTTAAGGGGTAGGCGATAAAGTCCTCGGGGCGGCTACCGAGGCGCCGGGTTGTTAGACTCTCCGAAAGGGTTCTGTCCCGTCGAGCATTCACGAACGAGTGGGGGGTTTAGTCACGATGCCGATGTTGATTGCCCGTGTGTCCTCAGGCGTACAGAAGGCCCCTCTCTTCATCGTTAAAATAGAGAAGTCAAGCCTGTGATAAATCAGGCGCCCCCCTTTTAATCTGGTGCCGGCACCCGCGAGGGTAAGCGTTTTGGAAAGGAGTGAGGCCACCATGTCTCAAGCCGCATCATCCCTTCCGTTCAGCGCGGCCACGACGAGGCCGTCGCGGAGGCTCAGGGAGTTGGGCGTCTACGAGCTGCCGGACGGCAGGAGGTTTGTCGCGAGCACCATCCACAGGGACGGCTGCGCCCTCTACCCCGTGCGGTCTTGGGCCATTTACGGCAGCGCCGAGTACTGGGCCAGCACGGACGGGCGCATCCTCAGCCGCGGCGTGCCGACCCGGTGGCGCGTGCGCGACCTGAAGGACACCGGCGAGACGGCCACCTACCCGAAGCCTACCCTCCTGTAGGGCTAATCACCCAAGTCACCAGAATGAGCAGCGCGGCGGCGAGCAGCGGGAGAAAAAGTCGCGGCCGCACGGCCCGCGGGATACTCTCGAAAGGATGTCGCTCCCTGCGCGGGGCTCCGTCATGCGGGAGGGAATGCGGGGCGGGCTCCGGCACTACAATCTTGGTCAACGCCTGCCCACGCGGAGGAACAGGACGGCGGCCCCGGCGGTGATGACGAGGCTGACGATGATGAGGAACACGCCGCCTATCTTCTGCCCCACCCACGGGAGCGTGACGGCCCCGGCGCTCGACAGCGAGGTCAGGCCGGCGATAAGCAGGTAGAGGCCGAAGAGCCCCGCCAACGCGGCAATCACCCGGGTAACTTTCATCTCTCCCCCCTCAATTAAGTGTGAATTGTCCCCCGCCGGTGCCGGTCGCCGTGAGGGTCGTTCTCTTTCGAGGTGAAGACTACTCTCGCCAAGTACTCCAAGTTGACTTGGTGGCAGATCGACGGGGAAGCCCGCCGACCCGAGCGCGTCGAGCCGGTAGATGTCGAAAGTGGTGCCGGCGACGCCGAGCGTGGAGCGGGACTCGAAACTGTTCACCAACTTCGCGCGCATGTAAGTCTTTTTCCCTCCCCTCACCCCTTCATGATGACGCTGATGTCGCCGTTGCGTTCTAGGTGGGCCGCCTTCACGCGGGTCACGTCCGGCTCCTCGCCCCCGGCCCTCAGCGCCTCCTCCAAGTCGTGCGTCGTGACGTGACTCTTCCGCATCGCGTCCCATTGGATTTCGCCATCCCTGACCAGCAGGCGGTTGCGCCCCTTGACGAGCCGGCCGAAGCCGTGCGAGCGGAAGGCGACGGCCGCGAAGAGCCAGTGCAGCAGCACGAGCGCCAGCGCGCCCACCAGCGCCGGGAAGAAGGGCGCGTTGCCCGTGATGGCGCGGCTCACGGTCGAGCCGAAGACGATGCCGAGCATCACGTCGAGGGCCGTGCTCTTGCCCATGAAACGCTTGTCGCCGACCTTCAGCATCGCGATCGAGAGGACGAAAACGACGACGGCCCGCAGCGCCATGTGCAGCGCCGTCAGGTCTTTCCCTTCGAGTTCCAGCCCCAGCGCCCGGCTGAAGGCCGCCCACGCCTGCTCCATCATTCCGAGTCCTCCTCGTCCGCTTTCGGTCTGGCCGCCTTCTCCGCGCCCTCCGCGTTCTCCTCGACCCTCTGTTTCTCTCCGGGCACGGGGCGGCGGGTCGCGAGGTCGAATCTGAAGTCGTGCGAGATGAGGCGCACCTTCACGTCGCCTACGCCGAGCTTCCTGAAGACCTTCCGGCACTCGGCCCCGACCTCGCGCACGTGGTCGGAGGCGACCGTCATCACCACGACGCGGGCGCGGGCGCCTCCAGCGAGGCGGACGAACTCCCCGAGGACGAGGCACCCGCCCTCCTTGTCTTCGGCGCCGCCGACGGCCATCAGCCTCCCGGCGGACTTAGAGGATTGAATCGAAGCCATACCTTTGCTCACCGTGCCAGACCGGCCCGGACTCCCGTGTTTGAAAGCGATAAAGAGGGATAAGTCATCTTAACCGGAGCGCTGCGCCCGCGTTCGTCCGTTCGGGTACAGACGAAGGCGCAGGGCGGCGCGGCCACCGACCCGACGTGCGGAAGCGCGGGCAGGCCGAGATGTTCGCGGGGACGAGGAAGAGCGTGCGGTGCGGGACGACGAGAGGGAGCGTTAAGCGGCGGGGTCAGGCGGCCCGCCGCGCCCCCGGCTTTGCCGCCCACGTCCGGTATCGGGCCCTCGCCCCCCTCGGACGTGAGTTCACCGAAATCCGCAGCGCTGCCGGCGATGGTGAATCGTGCGTCCGCTTCGATGAGCGCGACGAGCCCGGCGCGCACTACGTCCGAAGCGGCGATGATGAAGACGCTCGCCGCTTTGCCGTCAACGTCGCCGGCGCCGCTTACTCGTACGCTCACCCGATCACGCCCGCCTTTTTCGCGCGG
>DATMVI010000037.1:0-7002 GCA_035563275.1 Pyrinomonadaceae bacterium | reverse complement strand
AGCGACTGGCGATTTCGGAGAGGACGGTGAGGGCGGGCGAGACTTTGAACGTCAGGCTCGCGCCGTCGGGCGGCTACGCGGCCCGCCTCGCGCCGGTGAGGTAGGAGACGAATGCAGAAGTCAGAATGCAGAATGCAGAATTAAAGACAGGCGGCTTTTAATTCCGCATTCCGCATTCCGCATTCATCGCCTCTTTAGTCGCGGCGCGCCGCGGAGGGGGCGCAGCGAGGCGGCGCGGGTCGGGTCGGTGGCGCCGCTTTCGAGCCAGCTTCGCGCGAGCCGCCGCACCTCTTCCGCGTCCGCGCCGCCCACGCCGACGAGCGAGTAGAAGTCGCGCGCCTCGGTCGCCTCGTTCGGCATGCTCCAGAGGTCGAGGCCGAAGGGCGCGAAGTGGGAGGGGTAGCGGCCGAAGGTCTCGGCGCTCAGGTCGTGCGCCTGACTGTTGAGCCACCCGACCGGCCAGTGATCCCACGTCAGCGTGCCCCAGCCCCACCCGCCCGTCCCCTTGCGGTCGCCGTGCTCCTTGAGGCGCACGAGCGCGTGTGAGAAGCCCGAGGCGTCGCCGATGGCGAAGAAGGGCGAGCCGTCGCGCAGAGGGATGATGCCGGCGAAGCCGCGCGCGTCGTCAATCTCCTTCCACGGCGAGCCCGCCCGCCGCGTCGTGCCCGCGAAAATCTTCTTCGGGTCGTCCTTGCGCTTCCAGTAGATGTCCACGCGCGCGCGGGAGAAGGCGTCCACGCCCGTGAAGGCGCGGCTCTCGCCGGTCGAAGTCTCCGGCGCCAGCACGTCGAACCATTGCTTGCCGACCGGGTTGAGCACGATCAGCTCGATGGGCTCGCGCGCGTAGCCGCGCGGGTCGCCGGGCCGGAGCGTGTGGTAACGCTGCCGGCGCAGAATCATTCCGTTCGGGAAGGCCCAGAAGTCCTCGACGCCGCGGAAGGCGGCCTCGCCCGTCGTCATGTTGACGCCGAAGTAAGTCCAGCGCACCCAGACGCGGCGCGGGCCGGCTTCGATCACGTCCACGAAGCTGTTGCGCTCCCGCCGCCCCTGCTCGTTGAACAGCTCGGCCCAGCCCTCGTTGCCCTCGAACATCTGGTAGGAGACGCCCGCGCCCGACCGAAGCTCGAACCACGGGCAGTAGCTCGCCTCGTGCGAGAAGACGAAGCGGTAGTCGAAATCCTTCCAGAAGATGACGAACGCCTTGCCGGGGTTGAGGTCGGCGTGCGGCGGCGACTTCAGCCCGCCGCGGTAGCCGCCGTAGACGTAGTCGGAGACCTCGGCCACCGCGACGCCGGCGGTCGTCAGAGAGTTCAGGCGGGCCGTCGTCAAGGGGCCGGCCGGCGGGGGGGCGGGCGCCTGCCGGGCGTGCGCAGCGCCCGCGCTGGCGAGAAGGGTGGCGAGAAGAAGAAGTGCGCGCATCGCCGCCAACATAGCACACCCCGCAGCGCTGAAAATCGCTCCGGGGCGGAAAATGAATTGACCGCGCTCGGCGAAAGAAGTATTTTGCTCGCAACGATCCCGCTAGTCGAAACGTTCTTCCAAAAAAGCAGCCGCCGCCGGTCGAAACAAACGAGCCGAGAACATGCCGCCGATGCGCAGACACCTCGTCGCAGGGATTCTTCTGTCGTTAGCGTTAAGCGTTTACGCCGCGGCGCAGGGTCGCGCCCTCTGGCAGATCGGCGAGTTCGACAGCTCGTCGGAAGAACTCGGCCCCGCTTCGGCCGCGGCCCGAGTCTTCGACGTTTCGACCGGCAAGGCCGCCGACTGGCCCGGCACTCAGCAGGCCGTCGTGCCCGCGCGGGCCGAAGGGGCCGCGGCCCACAGGATTCAGTTCGACCTCGCGGACGAGCCGCGCGGGGCCTACCGGCTGCGGCTCGGCCTGCTCCTGAAGACGGCGCGCGCGCCCGTCGTGCAGGTCGAGGTCAACGGCCGCCGCGGCTGGTTCTATCAGCCGCTCGAATATTACCGGGAGGGGAACAGCGAGGGGGCCATCCTGCCGCAGTACGCCGTCGGCGCGGTGGAGGCGGAAGTGCCGGCCGGGTTCCTCCGCCGCGGGCGCAACGAAATCTCGCTGCTGGCCGTCGCCGACCCGATCTCGACGGCGCTGCCCGGCGGCGAGGCGACCGACCACGCCGTGCTCATCTACGACGCGCTGGAGTTCGCCCCGGTCAAGGGCGAGGCGGCCGCGCCCGGCGTCACGTGGGCCGCCGTCACCCCGACCGTCTTCTACAGGCGCGAGGGCGGCCGCCTCAGGGAGGTGGTCTCCGTCGTGGTGCGCTGGCGGGGCCTCGCGCCGGACGGCTCGGTCACGCTCGCGCTCCCCGGCTGGAGCGAGACGCAGCCCCTCGTCACGGCGCGCGAGTTCGGCGAGCAGCGCTTCGAGTTCAGCGCGCCCGAGTTCCGCGCCGGCGAGCGCGCCTCGGTCACCGTCAGGGCGCAGGGGCGCGATTACAGGTTCAACCAGACCGTCAGCCCGGCGCGCAAGTGGACGGTCTACATGGCCCCGCACGAGCACTTGGACGTGGGCTACTCGGACTTCCAGTCGAAGCTGGCCGAGCTGCACAGCCGCGTCATCAACGAGGCGCTCGACATGAACCGCGAGCACCCCGAGTTCCGCTTCACGCTCGACGGCTACTGGCAGGCGCGCCACTTCCTCGAAGGGCGCACGGAGGCCGAGCGGCAGAGGTTCTACGAGGCCGTGCGCGAGCGCCGCATCTTCGTCCCCGCGCAGCACTCCGTCATCCTCACCGGCTTCCCCACGGGCGAGGCGCTCATCCGCTCCTTCTACGGCGCGCGCCGCCTGAACCGCGAGGCGGGAGGCCCGTGGGACACGGCCAACATCACGGACGTGCCTTCGTACTCGTGGTCTTACGCCTCGATCCTCGCGGCCGCGGGGCTGAAGTATTTCGCGGCGGCCGCCAACGCCGACCGCGGGCCGACGCTCATGCTCGGCGACCTGCACCGCCGCTCGCCCTTCTGGTGGGTCGGCCCCGACGGCTCGCGCGTGCTCATGTGGTACTCGCGCCACTACCACCAGATCGGCAGCCAGTTCGGGCTGCCGACGCAGGTCGCCAACGGGTACGAGGGCCTCGCCAGCTTCCTCCGCGTCTACGAGCGGCCCGAGTACGCGCCGAACTCCGTCCTGCTCCACGGCAGCCAGTGGGAGAACACCTCGCTCTACCCGCAGCAGGCCGCGCTGGCGAAGCAGTGGAACGAACGCTTCGCCTACCCGGAGCTGCGCTTCTCCGGCTTCGGCGAGGCTCTGGAGAAGATCGCGGCCGAGGCCGGCGCGAAAGTCCCGGTCGTGAGCGGCGACGGCGGGCCGTTCTGGGAGGACGGCGTCGCGTCGGACGCGCGCGCCGCGGCCGTCGAGCGCGAGACGGAGCGGCGCGCCGTCTCGGCCGAGAAGCTGGGCGTCGTCGCCTCGCTCGTCGAGCCGCGCTACCGGCCCTCGCGCGCGGCGCTCGAATGCCTCTGGGAGAACGTCGCGCTGATGGGCGAGCACACTTGGGGCTGGGGCCGCAGCATCACCGAGCCGCACAGCGAGGACTCGACGCGCGAGCTTGAGGTCAAGCGCTTCTACGGGGCCGCGGCCCGGCAGTGCGCCGAGTACCTGCTCGAACGCTCGATGACCGCCATCGCCGGCCGCATGGCGACGCCCCAGCGCGCGCTCGTCGTCTTCAACACGCTCAACTGGCCGCGCCGCGGCTGGGTCGAGTTCGACCTGCAAAAGACGCGCGAGCTGTTCGACCTCGAAAGCCAACGGGCCGTCCCCTTCGACGTGCTCGAAGACCACCCGGCCTACCAGCGCGTGCGCTTCCTCGCGGGCGAGCTGCCCCCGCTCGGCTACAAGACTTACGCCGTCAGGGACAAGGCCGCGCCGGCCGCGGGCGCGCAGGCGGCGGCCGGCCCCCCGGCGGCGACCAACGTCATCGAGAACTCTTTCTACCGCGTCACGCTCGACCCGGCGAGCGGCTCGGTGCGGAGCATCTTCGACAAGGAGCTGAACCGCGAGCTGGTGGACGCCTCCGCGCCCTACCGCTTCAACCAGTACGTCTACGTCACGGGCGGCGACAACCCGCCCTTCACGCAGCTGCTCACCTACCGCCGCCACCTGCCGCTGGCGAAGCTCCAGACGCACCCGGCCGCCGAGGGCCGCCTCGTCTCGGTGACGAAGACGCCGGCCGGCGCGAGCGCGCGGCTGGAGAGCCGCGGCGTCAACACGCCGAAGATCACGACCGAGATCATCCTCTTCGACGGCGAGAAGAAGATCGAGTTCGTCAACCGCGTGTCGAAGCAGACCGTCTACAGGAAGGAGGCCGCCTACTTCGCCTTCCCGGTTAACGCCCCCGCGCCCGAGTTCAAATTCGAGGTGCAGAACGGCGTCGTCAACCCGGCCCGAGAGATGATGCCGGGCGCGGGCCTCGAATGGTTCTCGGCGCAGAACTGGGTCTCGGTGGGCGGGGCCGGCGTCGAGGTGGGATTGGTCGGCGTGGACTCGTTCCTCTGGACGTTCGGCGACGTGGTGCGCGGCACGTGGCCGACGAAGTTCGAGCCGAAGGGGGCGACCGCCTTCGCCTATGTAATGAACAACTACTGGGGCACGAACTACGTGGCCGCGCAGGGCGGCGACTTCACCTTCCGCTACGCGCTGACGAGCGCGCCGCGCCTCGACGCGGCGGCGATGAGCCGGCTCGGGTGGGAGCAGACCACGCCGCTCGAACGCACGCTGGTGAAGTCGCAGGACAGGGTCGCGCCGCCCGCCTCGCCGCTGCCGGCCGAGCGCATGAGCTTCCTCCGAACGGACGGCGCGCCCGTCCTGCTCAGCACGTGGAAGCAGGCCGAGGACGGCGCGGGCACGGTGCTCCGCTTCATCGAGCTGGGCGGCGCGCGCGGCGAGGTGCGCGTCGCCAGCCCGCTGCTCGGCCCCGCCAACGTCCGCGCCTGCAACGCGGTCGAGGACTGCGGCCCGCCCGCGCCCGGCCCCCGCGGCGGCTTCGGCTTCGAGACCGGCCCGCGCCAGATTCTGACCTTCAAGATTCAGGAGTAGACAGTAGCCAGTAGTCAGTAGTCAGTAGCGCTCCGCGCTTAGACTGCTGACGCCGACACGCTGAAGGTTCGATACCGGAGGTCTTCCTACTGACTACTGACTACTGGCTACTGGCTACTGTCTACTGTCTACCGTCTACTCCCGAACGGAGACACCGTCATGCAGATCAGCCCGCAGACGACTGACGTGTTGGCGACCGAGTTGAGCGGGACGGCGCGGCCGACGGGCGTGCGCTACAAGGTGCTGGGCTTCCTGTTCGCGCTGGCCGCGCTGACCTACCTCGACCGCTTGGCGATCTCGGCCGCCGCGCCCTTCATCATTCAGGAGTTCGACCTCACGCCCGTGCAGATGGGCTACATCTTCAGCGCGTTCACCCTCACCTACGCGCTCTTCGAGATTCCGACGGGCTGGCTCGGCGACCGCTACGGGACGCGGCGGACGCTGACGCGCATCGTGCTCTGGTGGTCGGCGTTCACGGCGCTGACGGCCGCGGCCCGCGGCTTCTGGTCGCTCTTCGTGATGCGGCTGCTCTTCGGCATGGGCGAGGCGGGCGCGATCCCGAACAGCGCCTGCACGGTCTCGCGCTGGTTCCCGGCCACGCAGCGCGGGCGGGCGATGGGCGGCGTCTGCATCGGCCACGCGCTGGGCGCGGCGCTCACCCCGCCGCTCGTCTTCTGGCTCATCGAGCGTCAGGGGTGGCGCCTGCCGTTCGTCGAGTTCGGCGCGCTCGGCGTCCTGTGGTGCGCCGCGTGGTACTGGTGGTTCCGCGACACGCCCGAGGAGCACGCCGCCGTCAACGCCTCCGAGGCGCGGCTCATCTGCGCCGACGGCGGGGCGCGGCGCGACCGCTCGCACGCCGTCCCGTGGCGCGCCTTCCTCCGCAGCCGCAACATCTTCTTCCTCTGCGCCATGTACTTCGCCTACGGCTACAGCCTCTACTTCTACATCACGTGGCTGCCGACCTACCTGATCAAGGCGCGCGGCTTCACGATGACCTCGGCCGGACTCTTCTCGGCGCTGCCGTGGGTCTTCGGCGTGGTCGCCTTCCTGTGCGGCGGGACGCTGACGGACTGGCTGGCGACGCGCACGGGCAACAAGAAGATCGCGCGCTGCGGCGTCGGCGTCTTCGGGCTGGCGATGAGCGCCGCGATGCTGGTCATGGTCGCCGTGACGGAGAACGCGGTGGCCGCCGCGCTCTTCATCGCGCTCGCGCTCTTCTTCCAGTTCCTGACGACGCCCTCGGTGTGGGCGACCTGCATGGACATCGGCGGCCACCGGGCCGGGGTGGTGAGCGGCACGACCAACACCTTCGGCAACCTCGCCGGCACGCTCGCGCCCATCGTCTTCGGCTACATCCTGCAAACGCTCAACTCGTGGACGCTCGGCTTCTACGTCGCCGCCGGCTTCCTCCTCGTCGGCGTCGTCATGTGGCTCTTCATCGACCCGCGCCGGCCGCTCGATGTCGCGACGAATGTTTGAGGGAACGACGAGCCGGCCGTCAGTCTTGTCTTTACTGAAAGCCGACGGCTGAAGACTGAAGACCCGCCTTCGACGACTCGCCTTTTGTTGACCGATGGAACCGACGTTCGACCTTCTGTGCATGGGGCGCAGCTCGATCGACCTGTACGCCAACGAGATCGGCGCGCCGTTCGCCGAGGTCAGGAGCTTCGCGGCCTACGTCGGCGGCTCGCCGACGAACGTCGCCGTCGCGGCCCGCCGGCTCGGCCTGCGCGTGGCGCTGCTGACGGCCGTCGGCGAAGACCTCGTCGGCGACTTCGTCCTCAACTTCCTCGCGCGCGAAGGCGTCGCCGCCGGCTCCAGCCCGCGCAAGGCCGGCCGGCGCACCAGCGCCTTCATGCTCGCCATCCAGCCGCCCGACGAGTTCCACATCGTGCCCTACCGCGACAACTGCGCCGACCTCGAGCTGACCCCCGAGGACGTGCGCGCCGCGC
>DATMVI010000036.1:0-8526 GCA_035563275.1 Pyrinomonadaceae bacterium | reverse complement strand
ACGCCCCGCGGGAACCGGCGGCGACCTCGCCCGCGAGCGCGACGGGCGGGGAGGTCGCCGCGTTCGCGCTCCGGCCCGACAACCTCCTGCTCGAAGCCAAAGAGCGCGACGCGATGGTTAAGCTGGCGAAGGTCATCGGCCGCACGCCGCGCACGCTCAAGCGCTTCGTCAACGTCTACCGCATCATCAAGGCCGGACTCCGCGGCGAGAGGCTGGAGGCGTTTATAGGCAGAGGCGACGACGACGGCGAGTTCCGCGCCGTGCTCCTCCTGCTCGCCGTCGCCCACGGCGCGCCCGAAGCGTCAACCACCTTCTTCCGTATGCTGAAGGGAAGGCACATACGGGGGGCCGTGAATAAAGAGGAGGTCGGGCTAAAAAGCTTTTTGGACGAGATGTTGGAGATGTACGTTTCAGTTTCAGTTGGCGGCGAGGGGAAAGTGACGCCCTCAAAGCCGAGCGGGGAGGCGCCGCCCGCGGGCTGGACTGAGGCCGTACTGGCGTTAATAAAATTTGCGGAAGCCTATGATGATGACATCCCGCTGGACGTGCTCTGCAAATGGTCGCACGTCGTCGTGCGCTACACCTTTCAGCTAGGAGACATGTCAGAAGAATTCGTGTGAGCGTGGCGAGTACGAGATTTTGGACGCGCGGTTTTTACAGCCTTTTTACAACGCCTGCGCGCGTCTGCGTCATAATACGGCCCGCTCAAAAACCGGCCGGGGCCGTCAGC
This sequence comes from Pyrinomonadaceae bacterium, assembly GCA_035563275.1. Taxonomy (GTDB): domain Bacteria; phylum Acidobacteriota; class Blastocatellia; order Pyrinomonadales; family Pyrinomonadaceae; genus QHXN01. Next base: position 7,796 of record DATMVI010000036.1, on the reverse strand, counting down.
TTCAAAGCGACGAAGGAGTCTTGCCGTATGAAAAGTGAAGGGCGCAGGGGGGCTGTGAGGTTGTTCGTGCGGGTCGCCGCGCTGGCGCTGGTGTCCGGCGCGGTCTGTGTGGCGGCGCGGGCGCAGGGGAGTTGGGAGCAGTGGGGCGGGCCGACGCGCGACTTCGCGGTGAAGACGAAGGGGCTGGCGGCGGCGTGGCCCGAGAAGGGGCCGCGGCAGTTGTGGAAGCGCGAGCTGGGCGAGGGCTACTCGGCCGTCGTCTCCGACGGCGCGACGCTCTACACGATGTACAGCCGCGGCACGCAGGAGGTCGTCGTCGCGCTCGCGCCCGACACGGGGAAGACGGTCTGGGAGCACGTCTACGAGGCCGAGACCGCGGGGATGAACTTCGAGTTCGGGCGCGGGCCGCACTCGACGCCGCTCGTCTCGGCGGGCCGCCTCTTCGCCGTCGGCTCGACGGGGAAGATGCACGCGCTCGACCTCAAGACCGGCAAGGTCGCGTGGTCGCACGACCTCTGGAAGGAGTACGGCGGGACGAGGATGGAGCGGGGCTACTCGTGCAGCCCCGTCGCCTACAAGGGCCACGTCATCGTCTTCGTCGGCGGGCGCGGGCAGGCCGTGATGGCCTTCGACCAGCGGGACGGCAAGGTCGCGTGGAAGCGGCAAGACCTTGAGCTGTCGCCCAACTCGCCGCTCATCATCAACGTGGGCGGGCAGGATCAACTCGTCGCCTTCATGGCCGCGCAGGTCGTCGGGTTAGACCCGGCGAACGGCGACCTGCTGTGGTCGCACGCGCACCCGACCGACTTCGGCCTCAACATGAGCACGCCGGTCTGGGGCGGCGACGGGCTGCTCTTCATCTCGTCGGCCTACAGCGGCGGCAGCCGCGTGCTGAAGCTGGAGCGCGGCAGGGACGGCAAGACCACGCCGGCCGAGGTCTGGTTCCACCGGCGGCTGCGCGTCCACCACGGCAACGCCGTCCGCATCGGCGACCACGTCTACGGTTCGAGCGGCGACTTCGGCCCGTCGTTCGTGGCGGCCGTGGACGTGAAGACCGGCAAAATCCTCTGGCAGGATCGCAGCTTCTCGAAGGCCAACTTCGTCCTCGCCGACGGCAGGCTGATCATCCTCGACGAGGACGGGCACTTGGCGCTCGCCGACGCCAGCCCCGCGGGCCTCAAGGTCATCTCGAAAGTCCCGCTGCTGGAGAAGACGGCGTGGACCGTGCCCACGCTCGTCGGCACGAAGCTCTACGTCCGCGACCGCCGCTCGATCGTGGCCGTCGAGCTGGGCTGAGAAGAACCGCGCCGCGGGCGGCGGCCTCAAGACGCGTCAACAGTCGACTGTCGGCGCGTCTTGAGGCCGCCGGCGTCTCCGTCTTGTCTTTAACTCGGAGCGCGCGACCCGAACTTTTTTGCTAAGATGTGTCGCATCAAACGACAGCGGGAGGGGCGGATGAGACGATTATTCCTCGTGGTTTGCTTCGTGAGTCTGTTCGCGCACGGCGGCGCCGTCGCCGGCAACTGGCCGCAGTGGCGCGGCCCGGCCATGAACGGCGTGAGCGACGAGCGCGGTCTGCCGGTCAAGTGGACGGCCTCGGAGAACGTCGCGTGGAAGCTGAAGCTGCCCGGCCTCTCCGGCTCGACGCCGGTCGTGTGGGGCGAGCGCGTCTTCCTCAGCGTCGCCGAGGGCGACGACCTCTTCCTCTGGTGCGTGGAGAGGGCGAAGGGCGCGACCGTCTGGAAGAAGCGGCTCGGCGGCGGCAACACGAAGATGCGCAAGCACAACATGTCTTCGCCCTCGCCCGTGACCGACGGCCGCGGCGTCTGGGTGATGACGGGCACGGGCGTGCTCAAGGCGTTCAACTTCGCCGGGCGCGAGCTGTGGGCGCGCGACCTCCAGAAGGACTACGGCCCCTTCGGCCTCAACTGGGGCTACGCCTCCTCGCCGCTGCTGCACGAGGGCGCGCTCTTCGTGCAGGTGCTCCACGGGATGAACACGGACGAGCCGTCTTACGTGCTGCGGATCGACGGCCGGACGGGCAAGACCGTGTGGCGGGTCGAGCGGCCGACCGACGCCGTCAGCGAGTCGCCCGACGCCTACACGACGCCCGCGCTCGTGCGCCACGGCCGCGCGGCCGAGGTCGTCGTCACCGGCGGCGACTACGTGACGGGCCACGACCCGGCGACGGGGAAGGAGCTGTGGCGCGCCGGCGGCCTCAACCCGGACAAGAACCCTTTCTACCGCATCGTCGCCTCGCCGGTCGCGGCCGACGGGATGGTCTACGCGCCGACGCGCGTCAAGCCGCTGCTCGCGCTGCGCGCGGGCGGGCGCGGCGACGTGACGAAGACGCACGTCGCGTGGTCTTACCAGAACGGGCCGGACGTGCCCAGCCCCGTCACCGACGGCAAATACTTCTACGTCGTCAACGACCGAGGCGTCGTCTACTGCCTCGACGCGAAGACGGGCCGCGAGGTCTACGGCCAGCAGCGTCTGAGGCCGGGAACCTACAGCGCCTCGCCGGTGCTCGCCGAGGGCCGCGTCTACGTGACGAGCGAGGACGGCCTCACGTCGGTCTTCGCGGCCGGGCCGAAGTTCGAGCTGCTGGCCGAGAACGAGCTGGGCGAATACTGCCTCAGCTCGCCCGCCCTCTCCGACGGCCAAATCTTCATCCGCACCTCGAACCACCTCTACTGCATCGGCCGGCGGCGGGGGTGAGCGGCCGCGAGCCGTAAACCGTGAACCGTTAAAACGCCGAGGGCCGTCGCGCGCCGGGCCGTCCGGCGCGCGGCGGCCCTCGATCCGTCTTTACGATTCGCGATTTACGATTTACGATTCACGGTCTTTTGAGACTCACGGTCTTGAGGAGAACCGATGAAGAAGACACGCCTGCTCGCCGCCCTCGCCCTGTCCCTCGCGTCACTGCCCGCGCCGTTCGCTCAGGAGAAGGAGGCCGCGAAGACGCCGCCCAAGCGCGCCGCCGTCCGCGCCGCCCGCCTCGTGGACGTGCGCGCGGGCAAGGTCGTCCGCAACCCCGTCGTGCTGATCGAAGGCGACCGCGTGACGGCGGTCGGGCCGAACCTGACCGTCCCGGCGGGCGTGGACGTGATAGACCTCGGCGGGGCGACGCTGTTGCCGGGCCTCATCGACTGCCACACGCACATCACGGGGCAGCCCGCGAACTACTACGAGGACATCTTCCGCCGCAGCCCGATTGACTACGCCGTCACCGCGCACGTCTACGCGCGCCGCACGCTCGAAGCCGGCTTCACCGCCATCCGCGACCTCGGCTCCGGCGAGTTCATAGACGTGGCGCTCCGCAACGCCGTCAACGCCGGGACGGTCGTCGGGCCTCGCATTCAGGCCGCGACGCTCGCCATCGGCGCGACGGGCGGGCACGCAGACCTCTCGGGCTTCTCCCCCTACCTCAAGTTCGGCGGCTTCTCCGGCATCGCCGACGGCGAGGCCGAGATACGCAAGCTCGTCCGCTTCGAGGTCAAGAACGGGGCCGACGTTATCAAGCTGATCGCGACGGCCGGCGTGCTCTCGGAGGAGGAGTCGGTGGGCGCGCCGCAGTACACGCAGGAGGAGATGAACGCGGCCGTGGACGAGGCGCGGATGTGGGGCCGCAGGGTGGCCGCCCACGCGCACGGGGCCGAAGGCATCAAGCGGGCCGTCAGGGCCGGCGTCGCCTCGGTCGAGCACGGCTCGTTCCTCGACGAGGAGGGCATCCGCATGATGAAGGAGCGCGGCACGTACCTCGTCGCCGACGTTTACAACGACGACTACATCCTCGCCGAGTTCACGCGCCTCGGCTACCCGCCGAAGATCATCGAGAAGGAGCGGCTCGTCGGGCGCACGCAGCGCGAGAACTTCCAGAAGGCGGTGCGGGCCGGCGTGAAGGTGGCCTACGGGACGGACGCGGGCGTCTACCCGCACGGCTGGAACGCCAAGCAGTTCGCGCACATGGTGCGCTGGGGGATGACGCCGATGCAGGCGATACAGGCGGCGACCGTCAACGCCGCCGACCTCCTCGGCTGGGGCGACCGCGTCGGCGCGGTCGAGCCGGGCCGCTTCGCCGACCTCATCGCCGTCTCCGGCGACCCGCTCGCGGACGTGACCGTTCTGGAGCGCGTCGGCTTCGTGATGAAGGGCGGGGAAGTCTTCAGGAACGAACTCGGCCGGTAGGGCGAGGGTGTGCCGGGCGCCGGGGAGAAGCGACACGCCTCTCCCCGGCGCCCGGCGCCTTTTTACGACTGCGGCTTGAAGTAGAGCACCATGCCGGCCCCGGTGGCGGCGAGGAGCATGCCGACGTAGACGAGCGGGTTGGGGGCCTGCTTGGGCGGGTGGAGGATCATGGAGAAGAGGGCGTTGACGATGGGCGCGCCCGCGAAGACGAGCGGCATGACGTAGGTCGGGATGCCGCCCGAGCGGAAGGCGTAGATGATGCAGACGGCGCCGACCGCGCCGAGCGCCCCGCCCGCGCCCGCGAGGAGCGACCCCTTCGTCGTGAACCCGCCCAACTGCCCCTGCGACGAGAGGCTGATGACCGGCACGAGCACGCCGACGAGGAAGTAGGCCACGCCCACGCACAGCAGCGCCCGCATCGGGTTCTTCAAATCCACCTGCCCCTGATGCAGCACCGGCCCGTACAGGCCCCAGCACAGCGCCGCGCCCACCGCGAAAATAATCCAAAGCATAGAGAGACCTCGCAGAAAAGTAGTCAGTAGACGGTAGACAGTAGTCAGTAGCGCTCCGCGCCGAGTCGGCCGACGCCGGTGCGCGGACGACTCGGTGGCGAAAAGTATTTCTACTGTCTACCGTCTACCGTCTACTGCTTTTAGAACGTAAGCCTGACCCCCAGTTGAATCTGCCGCGAGGAGGTGACGGTCGAGCGGATGCGCCCGAGGGTCGGGAGCGGCTGCTCGTTGTCGGCCGCGCCGGTGAAGGCGATCAGGCTGGGGTTGCCGAAGTTCGTCCGGTTGAAGAGGTTGAAGGCCTCGACGCGGAACTGGATGACAGTGTTGTCGCCGAGGGCCGTCCAGCGCGTGTTCTTCACGGCCGAGAGGTCGAAGATGCGGAGGTCGGGGCCGATCAGGACGCCGCGCCCGAGGTTGCCGAGCGTGCCGGCGGGCTGCAGGCGGAAGGCCGCCGGGTTGAAGTAGGCGTCGGGGTCGCCGGTGACGGCCGAGTCGGCGTCGAAGCCGGGCGCGATCGACGCGCGGTCGAAGCCGATGCCGGGCGCGAGCGAGGGCGACCACTGCGAGCGCGAGCGGTTGCGCGCGACGAAGACGGTCAGGGGGTTGCCGCTGCGGGCCTGCCCTATCCCCGCGAGCTGCCAGCCGTCCAGAAGCGTCCCGGCCCAGCCCTCCATCCCCTTCGCGAAGGGCAGTTCCCACATGAAGTTGATGACGAGGTTGTGCTTGGCGTGGTAGTCGGCGAGGCCCTTGTTGTAGTTGAGGCCGCCGAACTCGGGGAAGGCCGTCGTCGTGCCGTTGGTCGCGTCGGAGAAGAAGGTCGAGGCCTGCGTCGTGTCGATGTTGCGCGAGAAGGTGTAGGACGCCTGCGCCGTGAAGCCGCGGCTCCAGCGCTTGCGCAGCTCCATCACCATCGCGTTGTACCACGAGTTGCCGTCCGAAGACTTCAGCTCGATGGTCGTGAAGGCGGTGTTGGGGCGCGGCTGGCCGGCGGGCCAGAAGAGCGTGCCGTCGGGCCGGACGACGGGCTCCGGCACGTTCACGTCGTTGCTGCGCAGCAGGTGGACGCCGCGCGAGCCGGCGTAGCCGAGGGTGATGACGGTGTCGTACCACAGCTCGCGCTGGAGGTTTAGGTTCCAGACCTGCACGTAAGGGTTGTCGAGGTCGAACTGCACGGGGCGGATCGAGATCGAGCCGCGGAAGGCCGGGACGGGGAACGCGGGGTTGTTGATGACGGGGCGCGGCGTGGCCGGCGGGTTCGTCACCGTGACGATGAGGTTCTGCTGGTTGTTCGTGTTGAAGTAGACGCCGTAGCCGCCGCGCACGGAGGTCTTGCCGTCGCCGAACACGTCCCACGCGAAGCCGACGCGCGGGCTGAAGTTCTTCAGGGTCGGGTTCTCGTAGAGCTGGCCGACGGTCGGCGCGCGGTCGCTCAGGTTCGGCAGCGCCGAGTCGCGGCCGCCGAGCTCGACGGGCGTGGTCGCGGCCTCGTAGCGTAGCCCGAGGTTGAGCGAGAGGCGCGGGTGCGCGCGGAAGGTGTCCTGCGCGTAGAGGCCGAGGAGCGTGAAGCGCCAGTAGCGGTCGAACTGCGCCTCGGGCGTCAGCCCGATGAAGCGCTGCGCGCGGTTGGCGAGGAAGTCGGAGAGGCTGGCGAAGGTGTAGATGCCGTTGCTGAAGGTCGGGTTGACCATGTTGTCCTGATAGCGCTCGACGAGCGCGCCCGCCTTGATGAGGTGCCGGCCGCGGCTGTGGACGAGGCTGTACTCGCCGCCGAAGACGTTCTGCACGAGGCGGAGGTTACCCGACGACTGCGGGCCGAAGCGCGGGATGCCGGCGATGTCGATGTCGCCCGTGATGCCGCGGCCGGGCACGAACTCCGGCAAGTCCTGCGTGGTGTTGGCCTCGACGTTCTGCCCGACGCGCGTGCGGCTGAAGCCGAAGCGGAAGGTGTTGAGCGTGGAGGCCGACAGCGTCTGCCGGTACTCGCCCGTGAAGAACTGGTTGCGCGAGAAGAAGGTGCGCGGGAACTGCGGGAAGTCGGTCGGGAGGAACTGGTCGGCGTCGTCGAAGGTGTAGCGCGCGAAGAACTGGTCGCGCTCGCTGCGGTTGTAGTCGACGCGCCCCTGTACGAAGTTCTGCGAGATGGTCTGGTCGAAGCCGAAGCTGTAGGCCGCGAGGCCGCCGCCGAGGTTCTCCCCGTTCGGCAGCGGGAACTCGTCGAGGAAGGGGCGGACGGCCGGGTTGACCGCGCCCGCGCGCGAGGCGAGGTCGGGGACGACGGTCTGGATGGTGCGGCCGAGGTTCTCGCGCAGCGCCTCGACGGCCCCGAAGAAGAAGAGGCGGTCGGGCCGGATGGGGCCGCCGAGCGAGCCGCCGAACTGGTTGCGGCGGAACTCGGGCTTCTGGGCCCCGTCGAAGAAGTTGCGCGCGTCGAAGTTGTCGTTGCGGTGGAACTCGTAGAGCGAGCCGCGGAAGTCGTTCGTCCCCGACTTCGAGACGGCGTTGATCTGGCCGCCGGAGTTGCGCCCGTACTCGGCCGAGTAGGCGTTGGTCTCGACGCGGAACTCGCGGATGGCCTCGATGCCTAAGACGGTGCCGGCGGCGCTGCCGGCGGGGCCGTTGGTGAAGTCGTTCTGCGGCGTGCCGTCGAGGAGGTAGACGTTCGAGCGCGGGTCTTGGCCGTTGATGCTGGCGCCGAGGCCGTGGGCCACGACCGAGCCGCCGTCGCGGTGCGGGTAGGCGATGACGCCGGGCTGGAGGAGCGCGAGGTCCGTGTAGTTGCGCCCGTTCAGGGGCAGCTGCTCGATGGCGCGCTCGCCGACGAGGTAAGAGAGCTCCGGCGTCTGCGTGTTGACGAGGGCCGCCTCGTCCGTCACGGTGATGGCCTCCTCGGCCGGCCCGGCCGCCTCCATCACGACGTCGAGCTCGCCCGTCTCGCCCACGGTCAGGTTGATGCGCGGGTAGACGTACTGCTTGAAGCCCGGCTTGGTGGCCTTGACCTCGAAGGGGCCGAGCGGGAGGGCGGGGAACGTGTAGCGGCCCTCGGCGTCGCTCACGGTCGTGCGGGTGAGCCCGGTGTCGAGGTGGCGCACCGTGACC
>DATMVI010000035.1:0-4254 GCA_035563275.1 Pyrinomonadaceae bacterium | reverse complement strand
CTCCTCGAAGTTGAGCGGGCGGTTGTCCATCGCCGAGGGCAGGCGGAAGCCGTACTCGACGAGCGTGCGCTTGCGCGACTGGTCGCCGTTGAACATGCCGCGCACCTGCGGGACGGTCTGGTGCGACTCGTCTATGACGACCATCGTGCCCTCGGGCAGATAGTCGAGCAGCGTGGGCGGCGGGGCGCCCGGCGGCTTGCCCGTCAGGTGGCGCGAGTAGTTCTCGATGCCGCGGCAGAAGCCCATCTCCTTGATCATTTCGAGGTCGTACATCGTGCGCTGGTGGAGCCGCTGCGCCTCGACGAGCTTGCCCTCTTTGATGAGCTGCGGCTCCCACCAGTCCAGCTCCTCGCGGATGGTTTTGATCGCGCGCTTGATGGTGCTCTTCGGCATCACGTAGTGCGTCTTCGGGTAGATGGGCAGGCGCGCGGTGTGCTTCTCAAGGACTTCGCCGAGCAGCGGGTCTATGGTCGAGACGGCGTCAACCTCGTCGCCCCACAGCTCGATGCGGTAGGCCTGATCCTGATAAGAGGGGTAGACCTCGACCACGTCGCCGCGGACGCGGAAAGAGCCGCGGTCGAACTCGATGTCCGAGCGCTCGTACTGCAACTCGACGAGGCGCTGGAGGAGCGCGTCGCGCGTCGTCTTCATGCCCGGCTCGACGAAGAGGAGCATGTTGTAGTAGGCGTCCGGGTCGCCGAGGCCGTAGATGCAGGAGACGCTGGCGACCACGATCACGTCGCGCCGCTCGAAGAGGGCGCGGGTGGCCGAGAGGCGCAGGCGGTCGATCTCCTCGTTGATCGTCGCCTCCTTCTCGATGTAGGTGTCGGAGGCCGGGACGTAGGCCTCGGGCTGGTAGTAGTCGTAGTAGGAGACGAAGTACTCGACCGAGTTCTCGGGGAAGAACGACTTGAACTCCTGATAGAGCTGCGCGGCGAGCGTCTTGTTGTGGGCGATGACGAGCGTCGGGCGCTGCGTGCGCTCGATGACGGAGGCGACGGTGAAGGTCTTGCCCGAGCCGGTGATGCCGAGCAAGACCTGATCCTTCGCGCCCTCGTCGAGGCCGCGCACGAGCGCTTCGATGGCGGCGGGCTGATCGCCCTGCGGCTGGAATTCGGAGCGGAGTTTGAAAGGCATAAGGGCAGAATTTCGGGCGCCGGGTGTTAGGTGTCAGAAGGTTGATTCTAACACCCGGCATCCGGCATCCGAAATCTGCCCCCGCGCCTTCGCTACTTAACGGCGAGCGACCGGAGGGCGTCGGCCGCGCCGTTGAAGTAGTCGTGGTCGGCCGCGCCCGCGACGCCGGGGACGCGGAGGCTCTGCGAGTATTGCCAGAAAGTCCAGTCTGTCCAGCCGCGCGGGAGCGGCGTCGGCGCGGCGGCGTAGTGGGCGACCCAGAGCGGGTACCGGCCGAACTGGTCGTTGAAGTGCGCGTCCCAGATAAATAGATTGTCTTTAACTTGAAACCTTGAGCCCGGAACTTGAAACTTTTTCTACGCGGCCGGCGTCGTCTCGGTCTGGCTGCTGATCTGGTAGATGGCCTCCATGACGGCCGAGCGCACCTCGGTCGGGAGGCTCCCGCGCACGGCGAGGCGGCGGAAGGCCGGGAGGATTTCCTTCTGGCCGGAGAGCGCGAGCAGCTTGACGACCGCGAGCCTCACCTCGCTGTTCGGGTGGGCCTCGATGGCGCGCACGAGCGGCTGCACCTCGCCGGCCTTCGCCATCAGGAAGAGCAGCGAGAACGCCTCGTAGGTCTTCTCGCGGCTCTCGCCCGTCAGTTGCGAGATGGCGTCTGAGGCGAGGCCCGACGTGGCGATGGCCGCGCCGATATTGCGCCGCCGCTCGGCGCTGGCCTCGCGCAGCGCGCGCGTGAAGGTGTCGGCGCGGTCGCCCTGCATGTCGTAGAGGGCGCGGGCCGCGGACGCGCGCACCTCCTTCGCGTCGTCGTCGAAGGCCGCGCAGAGTTGCTGGAAAGCCTCGCTCGTGTCCACGCGCCCCAACTCGGTGACGGCCGCGGCGCGCTCTTCCGGCTCCTGACTGTGGAGCCGCTGCTGGATGCTGGCCGGGACGGCCGAATACTCGTCGAACGGCGCGACGCCCTTCTCCTCCCCGGCGCTCGGCGCGACGGAGACCTCCTGCGCGCGCGGCGCTTCGGCCGTGGGAGACTCGGCCGCGAAGGGTTCGGCAGCAGATGGCTCGGCGGCGTGGTACTCGCTGGTCGCCGGCAGGCCCGCCGAAGTCTCGAAGACGAAAGGCTCGGCGGCCGCGCGCTCCTGCGATTCGGCGGCGAACGGCGCGACGGCGGCGGCCTCGGGAGTCTCGGCAGGAGTTTCGGCGGGCGCGGCCGGGGCGTCCGCACCGAGCTCGCCCATGTCGAACTCGACCCACTCGCTGCGCCCCGCCGCGGTCTGCTTTTCGGCCGGCGGCGCGACGAACGACGAAGCGGGCTCTTCCGCCACGGCCTCTTCGGCCCGCGGAGCCTCCGCGACCTCCTCGAACAGAACCGGCTCCGCCGCGGCCTCTTCAACCGCCGGCGTTAAATCTTCGGCCGCGGGCTCCGCCTGAGCTTCGACGGCCGACTCGGTCGCGGCCAAGCCGACGGGCGAAGCCGCCCCGGCAGCCTCGACTTCAACGGTCTCTTCCTCGACCGCGGCCGCGCTCTCCTCTTCGACCACCGGCGTCTCGACCGCGGGCGACACTTCTTCAAACGACGCGGGCCGCGCGACCTCAATCGTCTCGGCCTCTTCGACGACCGGCGTTTCGACGAAAAGGCTCGGCGCTTCGACCGTCTCCGCGGTCGCGCTCTCCGCGACGGGTTCGGCCGGAGCCTCGGCGGCCGGCGCGATGTGCGTCTGCGTCGTCACCTCTTCGACCGGCGCGGCTTCGACGGCGGACTCGGCCGGCTCGGCGACGGCGGCTTCGGCGACGGGCGCTTCGGCGACCACCGGCGCGGCGACCCTCGCCGGCTCTTCGGCGACGCCCGCGCGGCAGGTCTCGACGGCGTGCTCGACGAGCTTGCGGTTGACCTTCGTCTTCGACTTCTTCTCGCGCCGCAGCAGCGCTTCGAGCGGGGCGACGGCCGCCGGGTCGCGTAAGCTCGCGAGCGACTCGACCGCCGCGCGGCGCACCTCGACCGCCTCGTCTTCGAGCGCGCCGACGAGGTGCGGCGTCGCCGTGCGGTCTGAGGCGAGGCCGAGGGCGCGGGCCGCCGAGGCGCGTTCGGCCGACGCCTTCGCCGCCCGCAGGTCTTCGGCCTTCTCGTCAAAATAGCCGTGCTCGATGAAGGCCGCGCGGGCGCGGTCGTGCCGCTCGGGGTTACGGCCCGAGAGCGCCGCGAGCAGTTCGGCGGCGACCATCTGCCGCGCCATCGCGTCGCGCGTCGAGATGATGGCGCGGTCGTAATCCTCGCCTTCGAGCAGGCGCTTCGTCTCCTCGCGCGCGCGGTCGGGGTCGAGCGCGACGACCGGCGCGATCTCCTTCGTCGTCTCGGCGTCGGCGGGCGCGAACGGCTCGACGCCCTTCGCTTCAGCGGCCGGCTCGGTCTTCGCTTCGTCGTCGGCCGCCGCCCCGGACTGCGCCGCGCCGATCGCGGCCAAGCCGGCGACGACGGGCGCGACCTCGGCGACCCCGACCGTCGAGGTCTGCGATTCGACGGTCGAAGCCTCCGCCGGTGCGGCTGCTTCGGTGGTCGGAGTTTCGGCGGCGGGAACGTCGGCGACGGAAGGCTCCGCCGCGGAGGCTTCCTGAACCGCCGGCTCGGCGGACGCGACCTCGGCGACGACCGGCGGCGCGTCGGCGACTGCCGGGGCGGCGTCGGCGGCGGTCGCGCCCGCGGCCGATGTTTCGGCAGGCGCGTCGGCCGTCTTCCTGTCCGCCACGACGGCGGGCTGCTGCTTCTCTGCGGCGACCGCCGGCTTCACGCCCCCCGCGGCTTCGGCGGCCCGCTCCTTCTTCGATTTCTTCGCGGCCTTCTTCGACTCTTTGGCGGCGGCCTTCGCCGCGGCGAGTGACGCGGCCGCCGTCGCGGCTGCGCCGGCGCTCGCGGCGGGCAAGTCCGCCTCCATGAGCTTGGGCGCGGCGGGAGACTCTTTCAGCGCGTCAGTTCCTTTGAGGTCGGGGGCTTCGGCGGGCGTGCGCGGCGAGGACGACGAGCGGCGCGCGGCGACGAGCAGGCCGACGCCGACGAGCAGCAGCGCGGCAACGAGCACCATCGTCCAGTTGCGCAGGAGGAACGCGCCGATGGAAGTCCCCGAA
>DATMVI010000034.1:0-3341 GCA_035563275.1 Pyrinomonadaceae bacterium | reverse complement strand
TGAGCGGGGCCCCGCCGAACACCTCCTCGACGCCGCCCGCCGCCCGCGCCGCGAGCCCCGGCCTGAGCCCGGCGCAGGCCGCGCCGAAGGCGGCGGCGCGCCCCGCGTCGAGGTCGAAGAGCACCAACTCTTCGACCTCGGGGCGCGACGCCAGAAGGAACCTGACCACCTCGAAGTTGATGACGCCGCAGCCGACGACGCCGACGCGCGGCGCGAGCCCCGCGCCGTGGAGGTGGTTGGCGGCCAGCGCGGCGCTCGCCGCCGTCCGCTTGGTGCTGATGACCGAGCCTTCGAGGATGGCTTCGGGGCGGCCCGTCTCGACCGAGTTGAGGACGGTGACGGCCGAGGCGCGGTCGAGGCCGCGGCCGACGTTGCCGGGGACGGAGGCGATCCACTTCATCCCCGCCACCTCGAAGTCGCCCCCGAGGTAGGCGGGCAGGGCGATGATCCGCTGCTGCGGCCGGTCGGGGAACCGGAGGAAGGTCGAGTGCGGGAGCGAGCTGCGGCCCGCGGCGTGGGCCTCGTAGGCCCGGCGCACGAGCTCCAGCAGCTCGGCCTCGCGGCCTTCGAGCAGCGCGGCCACCTCGCCGCCCTTCAGGATTACGATGTCACCGTCACGCATGCCTGCTCCTCGGCGGCGAGTTCCCAGCGGTGCGAAACGTCGCCGTAATGCTCCTGCACCCACGTGTCGGAGTAGATGGTGTCGAGGTAGCGCTCGCCGCGGTCGGGGAGGATGAGCACGCACGTCCCCTCGGGGTCGAGGTCGTCCCTGACGCGGTCGAAGGCCGTCAGCACCCCGCCGGACGAGCCGCCGGCGAGCACCGCCTCGAAGCGCGCGAGCCGCCGGCAGCCGACGACGCAGTCGAGGTCGGTGACCTGTATGCACTCGTCGGCGAGGTCGGGGTGGTAGAGGTCGGGGCGGATGGCGGCGCCGTGGCCGGGGATCAGGCGCTTGGCCTTCTGCCCGCCGAAGATGACGCTGCCGACGGCGTCGACGGCGTAAATCCTCGTCGCCATCTTCTGCTCGCGCAGGTACTCGGCGCAGCCGCGGAGCGTGCCGCAGGTGCTCGTCGCGCAGAAGAGGTAGTCGAGCCGGCCGCCGAGCGAGGCGATGATCTCGCGCACGGTGCGGCGGTGGGCCTCGGCGTTGCAGCGGTTCGCGTACTGGTTGGGCCAGTAGCTGTTCTTGATCTCGGCGCAGAGTTGCCTCACGCGGTTGATGCGCGCCTGAAGGTACTCGCGCGACTGCGGGTCGGGCTCGGTCACCATGTCCACCTCGGCCCCGTAGGCCCGCAGCAGCAGGATGTTCTGCGTCGTCGTCTTCGGGTCGACGACGCAGATGAAGCGCAGCCCGTAGTAGGAGCAGACCTGCGCGAGGCCGACGCCCATGTTGCCGGAGCTGGACTCGACGACGACCGTGCCGGGCGGGATGAGGCCGGACTCGACACCCTGCCTGATGATGTGGAAGGCGGGCCGGTCTTTCATGCTCCCGCCGGGGTTGAGCGACTCCAGTTTCGCGTACACCCGCTTCGGGCGGTCTTTGACCACCTTCGTCAGCCGGATCAGCGGGGTGTTCCCGATGGCCGACAGGATGCCTTCTTCCATGAACGCTTACCCTTTCTCGGAAACCGCCTGCGCCGGTTTCGGCAGTTGGTGAAGCGGGCCCGCGGCGGCCGCGCGGCGGGCAGGTTCCCGCGCGCCCGGCGGCCGCGCCGTGAAATCGTCTGTCGGGGCTAGGGGCGCGGGCGCGGCCGTGGGTTCCCGTGAGAGGCCGCGCCCGCCGGTCAGGTTCGGGCCGGCCCGGTTCAGATGAGGGAGGCCATGATCGCCTTCTGCGCGTGGAGCCGGTTCTCCGCCTGATCGTAGATGATGGAGTGCGGGCCGTCGGCCACCTCGGCCGTCACCTGCTCGCCCCGGACGAAGGGCATGCAGTCCATGTAGTAGGCGCCGGGGTTGGCGCGGCGGAAGTGCTCGCCCGAGACGCACCAGTCGCCCTTGATGCCCTCCTTGAAAGCCTGCTCCTCGTCGCGCGACATCCTGAGGCTCTTCCAGTTCTTGACGTAGATGACGTCGGCCCCCTCGGCGGCCTCCGCGAGGTCGGTGGTGAAGTCGAGCGTGCCGCCCGACGCTCTGGCCTGCTCGCGGGCGAAGGAGACGTACTCGTCGTCGAGCTCGAAGCCCTCGGGGTGGGCGACGACGAGGTTCATGCCGAGCATCGAGCCGGCGGCCATGATCGAGTGCGGGACGCCGAGCGACTTCTGCCGCACCGAGTAGCCCCACGCCATGACGACGCGCCGGCGGCGGTAGCCCTCGCCGAACTTCTCGCGCAGCGTCAGGAGGTCGGCCATCACCTGACACGGGTGCTCCTTGTCGTCGAGCGCGTTGATGACGGGCACGTCGGCGTTGGCGGCCATCGTCAGCAGCCCGTCGCGCCCCTGCCCGTAGAAGTTCATGTCGTACATCCTGACGATGACGGCGTCGAGGAAGCGTGACATGACGGCGGCCGTGTCCTTGAGGCTCTCGCGGTTGCTCAGCTGGAGGTCGTCCGCCGCGTAGTGCTCGGCGTGCCCGCCGAGCTGGCGCGCGCCGACCTGAAAGGAGATGCGCGTGCGCGTCGAGGCGACGGCGAAGAGCATCCCGAGCGACTTGCCTTCGAGGTGCCGGCGTTTGTCGTCGCCGGCCTTGATGGCGGCCGCCAGATCGAGCAGCCCTTCCAGCTCGTCGCGGCTGAAGTCCTTCAGACCGATGAAGTCGCGTCCCTTGAGGTTCATGTCTCCCTCCGTTCTGTTAGTCGGCCCCCGCGCCCGCCGCCTGCCCCTCGCCCTCGGCCTCCAGCTCGGCGAGCAGGCGGGCCATCTCCTCGTCCTCGACGTGCGCCGCCTGCTGCTGCGTCAAACGCACGGCCAGCTCGGCGACGGTCGGCGTCTCGAAGACGGCGCGCAGCGGGAGGTCAACGTCGAAGTTTTTGGCGAGGCGCGCGATGAGTTGCGTGGCGAGCAGCGAGTCGCCGCCCACGTCGAAAAAGTTGTCGTAGACCCCGACCTGTTCCAGCCCGAGCGTCGCCTGCCAGATGTGCGCGAGGCTGCGTTCGAGTTCGCTGCGCGGCCCGACGTACGGGGTCTGCACGTTCGGGCGCGGGTGCTTCTGGCGGTGCGACTGGAGCTTCTCCATCTCTTCGAGGACGCGGGCGCGGTTGAAGGTCTGCGCGCGCGCGAGCAGCGCCCGGAGGTCGCGGGTGCAGACGGCCAGCTGCGGGTGGCCGTGCGCCAGCGAGAGGGCGCGGGCGAAGACCTCGGCCCCCTCGCGCGGGAGGATGCCGTCGTCGGCGCTCTGCGGAACCT
>DATMVI010000033.1:0-3644 GCA_035563275.1 Pyrinomonadaceae bacterium | reverse complement strand
AGAAGCTCGACGGCCATGCCGGCCACGCGCACCAGAGTCTCTAAGGCTTCGAGGTTGACGGCCGCGGCGTCGAGGCCCGCGCTGTCGGCGTAGAGCACGGCCACGGCCTTGTCGCGCGCGACGAGCGGGACGGAGACGAGGCGCTGCGGCGGCTCTTCGCCCAGACCGCCGTAGACGGTGTGGTCTTCGGCGTGCGCGCCGGGGCCGCCGGCCCACGTCGTGCGCTCGCGCGCGGCGTGGCCGAGCAGCGTGTCGGAGGAGAGGGGCAGTGAGAGTTCGCGCACCGAGTCGTCGCCGACCGTCCCCTCCAGCCCGCGCGCGCGCCAGCCCGTGGCGCGGTCGCCCTTGACGACGAAGAAGGCGACGCGCGGCGCGAAGGCCGCGGCGCGGTTGACGAGCACGTTGAGGATGTCGGCCTGCGTGTGCTGGTGCTCGATCTCCTCGACGGCCGCCTTGACGAGCGCGAGGTCGGAGGCGGCGCGCGCCCGCGCCGACTCGGCCGCCGCCGTCTCGATGCCCTGATTGCGCGCGTGGCGCAGGTGGTCGGAGACCATCACGGCGACGGAGTCGTCGTCCTCGGCCCTGACATCCATGCGTTCGAGCAGGCGGGTGAAAGCCTCGTTGAACTGGCTCTGGAGGCGCGCGACCTCCTCCTGCAATCCGCTCAGGCGGCCCGCCACGTAGCTCTCGATGTCGGCGCGCAAGCTCTTTTCCAAGTCTCCGCTGGGCACGGTTGGGTTATCCTCCGTCGGGGTGTGTTCGGGTGCTCCGGGTGAAGCTTCAAGCGGGCCGTCTCGCGAGGGGGGGCCTCACATCCGGCAAGCTCTCCGGTCAGGGTTGCGAGTGCTGGCGGCGCCCGCCTAAGTCGCGGCGGGCATCAGCTTCAACGGATTATGGACGCCGCCGACGAACAGTGTCAAGAGACTGTTCCGCGGCCCTCGGCGCCGCCGCGGGGTTTGACTCGGCCCGCCCACGCGCGCTATAACCACGCCTCGGAATCGCCCGTTGCAGCCCGTTTGTACGCCGCCGCGCGGAAGGGGCGGCGGCCGACCCGCAAGCCATTTCCGGCGCGGAGGCGACAGCACCCGACGACGATGCCGGCCAACATACTCATCGCCGACGACTACGACGACAACCGCGAGTTGCTGCGCCTCATTCTGGAGACCGAGGGCTTCCGCATCCGCGAGGCGCGCAACGGCGTCGAGGCGCTCGACGCGGCCCGCGCCGAGGCCCCCACGGTCGCCCTCATCGACCTCTCGATGCCGACGCTCGACGGCTTCGGCCTGCTGCGCGCGCTGCGCGCCGACGAGCGCACGCGCTCCGTCCCCTGCGTCGCCGTCACGGCCTTCGCCGCCAATCAGGATCGCCAGCGCGCCCTCGACGCCGGCTTCGACGCCTACATCTCCAAGCCCTTCCGCCACAAAGAACTCATCGACCTCGTCCGCGGCCTCGTCCCGCAGGGCGGCCACGGCAACAGTGAACAGTAGTGATCAATAGTCAGTAGTCAGTAGCGCCCCGCGCAATGACTGCTGACGCCGACACTTTAACGACTCGCCGCCGAAGGTCTTCACCTACCGACTACCGACTACCGTCTACTGTCTACTTCTTTTATGTCCGACGAATCATCCCACACGGACGTGCCGGCGGCCGGCGTGATTCTGGTCGCCTTCGAGAAGCTGTTCGGCGGCGGCCGCGGCGTCCGGCGCTTCTCGCGCTCGGGGCTGCGCTACGTCGCACTCGAAGGCGACGCCGTGCTCGTCGAGCAGAACCCGAAGAAGTCGAGCGAGTGGGCCGAGCACGCCCGCCGCGGCCGCCGCGTCGCGTGGGTCTTGCGCGACGGCGAATACCTCGCCCGCGTCGTGGACGGCGAAGTCACCTTCCTTTAGTAGTCAGTAGTCAGTAGGCAGTAGGCGCTCCGCTCCGAGTCGGCTGACGCCGACACCCCGAAGATTAATTAGCGGCCGTCTTTCTACCGGCTGCCGACTACTGTCTACCGTCTACTGCTTTCCTCACGCCCTGCGTTCGAGGACGAGGCGGGCGATGGAGCGGAGGAGTTGGGTGGGGCGTTCGATCGAGTCGAGGGCGTTGAGGGCGCCGGCGTAAACGTCTCGGGCGCGCTGGCGCGCGGCGTCGAGGCCGTAGAGAGCGGGGTAGGTGGCCTTCTGCGCGCGCGCGTCCTTGCCGGGCGTCTTGCCGAGGTCGTCGGCCGTGGCCGTCACGTCGAGCAGGTCGTCGGTGATCTGGAAGAGCAGGCCGAGGTCGCGCGCGTAGGTCGAGACGGCGTCGAGTTCGTCGGCTCGCGCCCCGGCGATGAAGGCCCCGGCGCGGGCCGCGGCGACGATGAGCGCGCCGGTCTTGCGCCGGTGGATGAGTTCGAGCTCCGCGCCGGAAACGTCGGCGCGCGCCTCGGCCGCGAGGTCGTGAGCCTGACCCGCGATCATCCCCTCGGGCGTCCCCGCCGCGCGCGCCAGTTCCGCGACGAGGCGGACGCGCGCGCCCGCGTCGAGTCCTTCGTCCTCGGCGATTGACTGGAAGGCGAGCGACTGCAAGGCGTCGCCGGCGAGGATGGCCGCGGCCTCGCCGAACCTGACGTGGCAGGTGGGCCGGCCGCGCCGCAGGGAGTCGTCGTCCATCGCCGGCAGGTCGTCGTGGACGAGCGAGTAGGTGTGAATCATCTCGAAGGCGCAGGCCGTGCGGACGAGCCGGCGCGCGTCCGCGCCGAAGGTCTCGCCGGCGGCGCAGACGAGCACGGGGCGGAACCTTTTCGCCGGCGCGAAGAGGCTCCAGCGGACGGCGGCGTGGACGACGCGCGCGGGCTCTTCATCCTCGGCGGGCACGAGCGCGTCGAGTTCGGCCTCGACGAGCGCGCGCACGTGCTCGACGTAGGCGCGCGCGTCGGCCGCCTCGCGCGAGGCGGCCGGGTCGCCGAGGTCGGCCGCGTCAGAAAACGCTCTCGTCATCGCCGCCGACCTCGCCCTCTTCGCCCTCTGACTCGTCGCCCCCGAACGGCGCGACGAGCGGCGTGCCGTCGGGGCTGCGCAAAAGCACCTCGATGCGCCGCTCGGCCTCGTTCAAACGCTCCTGACACTCGCGCGAAAGCTTGACGCCCTGCTCGAACAGTTCGAGGCTGCGTTCGAGCGGCAGGTCGCCGCGCTCCAGCTCGCGCACGATGCGCTCCAGCGAAGCGAGCTGCGTCTCGAAATTCGCCGCCGGGGCCGCGGCCTCACTCGTCGTCGGTTCTCTTCTCGGCATAACTCAATTCAGTTTCGGGTTTCCTATCTCCCCCGCCTCCGGCGCGGCTGAGGCTGCGCGGGCGGGGGCGCGACCGTCTGCGGGATGCTGGCGGCGAGGCGCTGGGCGATGCCGGCCGCCAGCTCGTCGTCTTTGACCGTGACCACCTTCCAGCGGTCGCCGCTGCGCTGCATGGCGAGCTCGGTCTGCTTCCCCTCGCGCGCGAAGGTGGCGGTCGCGGCGTCGCCCTCCTCCTTAATCTCGGCGGCGCGCGGCATCCCCAACGCGAGCAGGACGAACGAGGTGTCGCCGGCCCCGGCGGCCGCGGCCTTGACGCCGCGCGCGATCTCCTCGCGCACCGTCTCGCGCACGCGCGGGAGCAGTTGCGGCAGCGCGGCCCCGACCGAGGCGCG
>DATMVI010000032.1:0-12602 GCA_035563275.1 Pyrinomonadaceae bacterium | reverse complement strand
GCGGCGGCCGGGCATTTGAAAACTGTGAGGCTTTATCCTATCCTCGTCGCCGATTCATGGCGTCGCCATCCTGCGCTGTCGCGCGAAGGCATCTCTTCAGATCAAAATATGCTGACCGTCGGGACGGAATGGCTCATTGAGGCGTCGGGCTGCGACGCCGGGGCGCTGGGCGACGTGGGCCGGCTGCGCGAGGTCTTCGCGCGCGCCGTCGGGGAGCTGGGCCTGCGCGCCGTGGGCGAGGCGATGTGGCACAAGTTTCCGGGGGCGGGCGGCGTGACCGGCCTCCTCATGCTCTCGGAGTCGCACCTCGCCTGCCACACCTACCCGGAGTTCGGCGCGGCCACCTTCAACCTCTACTGCTGCCGCGAGCGGCCGGGCTGGGACTGGGAGGCGCGTCTGGGCGAGCTGCTCGGGGCGCGGCAGGTGCGCGTCCGCAGCTTCACGCGCGAACTGAACGTGAACGCGGCCGCCGGGGGCGCGAAGGCGTCGCCGTCGTTCGGAACCGCGGCGGCCGGGGCCTCGGCGCCGGAAGCCGCGCGCGGGGGAGGGGCCTGATGGCCGTGCAGGCGAATTGCCCCTCGTGCGGCGCGCAGGTTCTGTTCAGGACGGGTTCGTCCGTCGTGGTCGTCTGCGAGTTCTGCCACTCGGTCGTGGCGCGCACCGACCGCGGCATCGAGGACGTGGGCAAGGTCGCCGAGGTGGTCGAGACCGGCTCGCCGCTCGAAGTCGGCCTGCGCGGGACGGTGCGCGGCGTGGCCTTCGAGCTGACGGGGCGCGCGCAGCTTCAGCACGCGGCCGGGGGCACGTGGGACGAGTGGTACGCGGCGCTGGCCGACGGCCGCTGGGGCTGGCTCGCCGAGGCGCAGGGGCGCTTCCACCTCACCTTCCAGATTCAGGTTCCGGACCCGCGCGCGCTGCCCTTCCTCGACCGCCTCGAACTCGGCCAGCCCGTCACCGCCATCCCCACGCAGTCCCCGCTCGTCGTCGCCGAGAAGGGTCAGGCGCGCATGCTCGCCGCCGAGGGCGAAATACCGTACCTGCTGACGCCCGGCGAGACTTACTATTACGCAGACCTCTCGGGGCAGGACGGCGTCTTCGGCACTCTGGACTACGGCGAGCACCCGCCGCTCGTCTTCGTCGGCCGCGAGGTGACGCTCGGCGAGCTGGGGCTCGCCGACGCGCGGCGCACCCGCGAGCGCGACCCGCGCAAGGTGGCGGCCTCGCGCCTCAACTGCCCGAACTGCGCCGGCCCGATGGAGCTGCGCGCGCCCGACAAGACCGAGCGCGTGACGTGCCCCAACTGCGGCTCGCTGCTCGACGTGAATCAGGGCGAGTTCCGCTACCTGAAGACGCTGGAGCCGAAGGGGCCGCCGCCCTCGATACCCATCGGCGCCGTGGCCGAGTTCGAGGGCCACCCGATGACCGTCATCGGCTTCATGGTGCGCAGCGTCGAGTTCGAGGGCGTGCGCTACTTCTGGCAGGAGTACCTGCTCTACAACCCGGCCGCCGGCTTCCGCTGGCTCGTCGAGTCCGACCAGCACTGGAGCTACGTCCGGACGGTCGCGCCCGCCGAGGTGAGCGAGTCGGCCGACGGCAAGCACGCGCGCTACGGCGGCAACAAGTTCAAGATTTTTCAGGACGCGGCGGCGCGCGTCGAGCACGTGATGGGCGAGTTCTACTGGCGCGTCGAGGTCGGCGAGCTCGTCCGCGCCGCCGACTTCGTGCGGCCGCCGCAGATGCTCTCGAAGGAGGTCTCGGGCGGCTACGTCGGCCGCGGCCAGCCGCGCGGGCAGGGCGCGCTCGAAGCCGAGGAGGTCAACTGGTCGCTCGGAACCTACGTCCCCGTCAAGGAGATCAGGAAGAAGTTCGGCGTCGAGCTGCCGCCGCCGCGCACGGTCGCGCCCAACCAGCCCTTCCGCCACAAATCCGTCTACGTCTACTGGCTGCTGCTCAGCTTCGCGGCGCTCCTCGTCGGCGTCCTGATGCTCGTCACCAGCCCGCGCACGCGCGTCTTCGAGGCCAGCTACAGCTTGCAGCCGCAGCCCTCGCCCTCGGCCGCGGCCACGCCGACGCCGACGCCGGCCAGCTCGCCCGGCAGCGCGCCGCGCGACTACAACGCGCAGATGCGTGAGTACAACGAGCGGATGCGCGAGTACAACGCGCAGATGCGCGAGTACAACGAGCGGCTGCGCCAGCAACTCCAGTCGCTTCCGCGCGCGGCCGGCTCCGAGGGCACGCAGGTCATCTTCACCGACGCCTTCGAGCTGCGCGCGCGCCAGAACGTGCGCGTCAGCGGCGCGACGAACGTGGACAACAACTGGCTCTACGTCGCCGGCGATTTAATCAACGAGGAGACGGGCCTCATCCAGCAGTTCGACCTGCCGATCGAGTACTACCACGGCGTCGACGGCGGCGAGAGCTGGTCGGAGGGCGGGAGCGCCGACGACGTGACTCTGCCGGCGCTGCCCGCCGGCCGCTACACGATGCGCCTCGAAGCGCAGTGGGAGAACTGGAACCAGAGCGTCCCGCCGCAGCTCACGGTGCGCGTCGAGCAGGGCGTGCCGCGCCTGCTCAACCTGATCCTCGTCCTCGTCGCGCTCTCGATCGTCCCCATCCTCGTCTTCTTCTGGCAGATGAGCTTCGAGAAGCGCCGCTGGGCCGACAGCGCCTTCAACCCGTACGAGACGAGCGGGGGCGATGAGTGAGGGGGAGGGTGGCCGGCAGTCAGTAGGCCCCGCCTCGGGGCCGCCGGCGCTCACACCATGACGCTTCGGCCGCGATGTTTTTCTACCGACTACCGACTACTGTCTACTCGAACGTGAGGTGATTCGCGATGCTCAGTAAACTTTATCTCGTGATCGGCGGCGGGCTGCTGCTCGGCTACGCCGTGGCGGCGTGGGCGGGCTGGGAGCTGAGCCTGTCGCCGCGCCAGCAGTTGCCGCCCGACGTGCGCAACTCGCCCGGCGGCTACCGCTCGTTCCACTTCTGGCATTCCGGCTACCGCGGAGGAAAATAGATGCTGACACACACGCCGACGGCGGCCGCCGCCGCCCTCTCCCCGCTCGCGCTGGTCGTGCGCTTCGAAGACCTCGCGGGCGTGCTCGTGACGACGGTCGTCTTCACGCTCTTCGGGCTGGTCGTCTTCGCCGCCGCCTACACGATCATCGTCAAGGCCACCCCCTTCTCCGTCCGCAAGGAACTCGAAGAGGATCACAACACGGCCATCGCCATCGTCATCGGCTCCATCATCATCGGCATCGCGCTCATCATCGCCGCCGCCATACAAGGATGAAGTAGACAGTAGACAGTAGTCAGTAGCCAGTAGGCCCCGCGCCGGGGCCGCCGACGCTTCCACTGCGGCGAGCTTCGGCCAATAATGCCTTCCTACTGACTACTGTCTACTGACTACTGACTACTGCTATGAACCGCACGCCCGTCCTCTTCCTCAACGTCATCGTCATCGCCACCTGCGGCCTCGTCTACGAGCTGCTGGCGGGGACGCTCGCCTCCTACGTCCTCGGCGACTCGGTGACGCAGTTCTCGCTCATCATCGGCATCTACCTGTTCTCGATGGGCGCGGGCGCGTGGCTCTCGCGCTTCGTCGAGCGGGAGCTGGCGCGCACCTTCGTGGACGTGGAGCTGGCCGTGGCCGTGCTCGGCGGCCTCTCGGCGCCGCTGCTGTTCCTGACCTTCGCGCACCTCGACTACTTCCGGCTCGTCCTCTACACGATGGTCTTCCTCATCGGCGCGCTCGTCGGGCTGGAGATTCCGCTGCTGATGCGGATCCTCAAAGACCACCTCGACTTCAAGGAGCTGGTCGCGCGCGTGCTCGCCCTCGATTACGTCGGCGCGCTCGTCGCCTCGCTCCTGTTCCCCATCTTCCTCGTGCCGAAGCTGGGGCTGGTGCGCACGTCGCTCGTCTTCGGGATGCTCAACGCCGGAGTCGGCCTGTGGGCGACGTGGCTGATGGAGCCTCTGATGCGGCGGGCGGCCGTCTCGCGCCTGCGCGCGCAGGCGTGCGTCGTCATCGCCCTGCTGCTCGTCGCGTTCGTGAAGGCCGACTCGCTGACCTCTCTGGCCGAGGACGCGATGTTCGCCGACGACATCGTCTACACGAAGACGACCCACTACCAGCGCATCGTCGTCACGCGCAACCGCGCCGGCTTCCAGCTCTTCCTGAACGGCAACCTCCAGTTCAGCTCGGCCGACGAGTACCGCTACCACGAGGCTCTGGTTCACCCGGCGATGGCCTTGGCCGCGGAGGGCGGCCGCCCGGTCGGGCGCGTCCTCGTCCTCGGCGGCGGCGACGGGCTGGCGCTGCGCGAGGTGCTAAGGCACCCCTCGGTCGGCCACGTCACGCTCGTCGACCTCGACCCGGAGATGACGGAGCTTTCGCGCCGCTTCCCGCCGCTCGCCGAACTCAACGCCCGCGCGCTCGAAGACCCGCGCGTCCGCGTCGTCAACGAGGACGCGATGCTCTGGCTCGAAAAGGAGGCGCCGCCCTTCGACGCCGCCGTCGTTGACTTCCCCGACCCGAACACGTTCGCCCTCGGCAAGCTCTACACGACGCGCTTCTACCGCCTGCTCCTGCGCCGCCTCACCCCCGAGGCGGCCGTCAGCGTGCAGTCCACCTCGCCGCTCTTCGCGCGCGCCTCCTACTGGTGCGTCGTCCGCACGATGGAGGCCGCCGGCCTCTCCGTGCGCCCCTACCACACCTCCGTCCCGTCCTTCGGCGTCTGGGGCTTCGCCCTCGCCCGCCGCGCGCCCTTCGAGCCGCCGGCCGCCGCCCCCGACGGCGCGCGCTTCCTCAACCCCGAGGCCATGCGCGCCATGTTCGTCATCCCCTCAGACCTCGGCCCCGTCCCCGTCGAGATCAACCGTTTAGACAATCAGGCGCTGGTTCGCTACTACGAGTCCGAGTGGAGACGCTATGAATAGGCGCGAGCTGCTGGCCGCCTTCCTCGGCCTGCCCGCAGCGCTCGCGGCGTGCGGCCCGCGCGAGGCGGCCGCGCCGCTGCCGGAGGGCGAGCTCGTCGGGGCGTCGGACGGCTTGGGCCACCGGCTGCGCGAGGGCCTGAGGGTCGAAGTGCCCGCGGACGGTTGGGAGCGGGCGGGCGTCGTCATCGTGGGCGGCGGCGTCGCGGGCCTCGCGGCGGCGTGGAGGTTGTTGAGGGAAGGGTTCGAGGACTTCGTGCTGCTCGAACTCGAAGCCGCGCCGGGCGGGACGGCGCGCAGCGGCGAGGGCCACGGCCCCGTCCCGTACCCGTGGGGCGCGCACTACCTGCCCGCGCCGCTCGGGGAGAACCGCGCGCTCGTCTCGCTGCTCGACGAGATGGGCGTGCTCGAAGGCGCGGACGAGGCGGGCGAGCCCGTCGTCGCCGAGCAGTTCCTCTGCCGCGACCCCGAGGAGCGCGTCTTCTACCGCGGCCGCTGGTACGAGGGCCTTTACCTGCACGCGGGCGCGGGCGAGGAGGACGCGCGCCAGCTCCAACTCTTCAACGCCGAGGTGGACGCGTGGGCCGCGTGGCGCGACGCCCGAGGCAGGCGCGCCTTCAACATCCCCGTCTCGACCTGCTCGGACGACGCGGAGGCCACGGCGCTCGACCGCCTCTCGATGGCCGAGTGGATGGGCGCGCGCGGCCTCGACTCGGCGCGCCTGCGCTGGCTCGTGGACTACGCCTGCCGCGACGACTACGGGCTGACCGTCGAGCAGACGAGCGCGTGGGCCGGGCTCTTCTACTTCGCCTCGCGCATGAAGGCGCCGGGCGTCGAGGCGCAGTCGCTCATCACGTGGCCCGAGGGCAACGGCCGCCTCGTCCGCCACCTTTACGAGAAGGCGCGCGCGCGCGTCCGCCTCGGCCTCGCCGTCGCGGACATCCGCCCGGCGGGCGAAGGGGGCCGGGGCGGCGTCGAGGTCGTCGCGTTGCGGGCGGACGGGCGGACGCCCGCCGGCTTCCGCGCGCGGAAAGTCATCTTCGCCGCGCCGCAGTTCCTGACGAAGTACGTCGTGCGGCCTTACCGCGAGGGCGCGCTGCCGGGGCACGTCGGCGAGTTCGAGTACGGCGCGTGGATGGTCGCCAACCTCTTCCTCGGCGAGCGGCCGCGCCCCGGCTTCGGCTTCCCGCCCGCGTGGGACAACGTGCTCTACGAAAGCCCCTCGCTCGGCTACGTCACGGCCACGCACCAGCGCGGGCTCGAACGCGGCCCGACCGTCTTCACCTACTACTACCCGCTCACCGACCCCGACCCGCGCGCCGCCCGCGCGCGCCTGCTCGCGGCCGGGCGCGACGAGTGGGCCGACATCGCCCTCGCCGACCTCGCGCGCGCCCACCGCGACATCCGCCCGCTCACCCGGCGACTCGACGTGATGCGCTGGGGCCACGCCATGATCCGCCCCCGCCCCAACTTCATCTGGGGAGGCGCGCGCCAGAAGGCCCGGCAGCCCTTCCGCGGCATCCACTTCGCCCACTCCGACCTCTCCGGCGTCGCCCTCTTCGAGGAGGCCTTCGACCACGGCCTGCGCGCCGCCGAGGAGGTGCTTTCAGGTTTCAAGCTCGGAGCCCCGGTTTCGTCCGGCGCGGGTTGAGCCTCCCGACCCTCGCTAAACTTTAGACTCGAAACTTCGGGCCTGAGACTTACAGCCGTTCGGCGACGACTTCGTAGAGGGCGTTTTTGAAGAAGAGGCGTTTGAGGCGGTCGCCGGCGTGGCGCGGCGGCCGGCGGCGGGCGTGCTGTTTCGACTCGGCGATGTTGTCGCGCTCGGTGAGGAGGCGCAGGGGCTGACCTTCGAAGAGGGCGCGCGCGCCGCCGAGCGTGAGGTGGACGGTGTGGTCGGCGAAGGGGCCGATCTCGAAGCGGAGGCCGGCGGCGTTCCACGCCGAGTGGAGCGAGGCGGCCAGCCCGTAGACGGGGTGGTGGACGTTGACGGTGAAGTAGAGCAGGCCGCCGGGCGCGAGGACGCGGGCCAGCTCCGAGACGATGCGCGCGGGGCCTTCGGCGTGATCCACGACGTTGTCGCAGAGCGCCACGTCGAAGGAGGCGTCGGCGAAGGGCAGCTCCTCGCCGCGGGCCGCGAGCGTGCGGACGCGGCGCTGCCACGCCGGGAAGAGCTCGGCGTAGTGGGCGGCGAGCGGGTCGCAGCCGACGGCGCGCTCCGCCCCGAAGTAGAAGACGAGGCCGTGCGCGCCGCTGCCGACTTCGAGCACGCGCGCGCCGGCGGCGAGCGGGCGCACCCCTTCGAGCACGCCGCGCACCCGCGCCGAGCGCCTCCGCATGGCCTCGACGAACTCGCCCTCGCGGCCCCGGGCGTGGCGCGACTTGGCCCGCTGGTATTCGAGCTGTCGTTCGAGCGCGCGCCCGGCCCGTCGCGCGCCGCCGTCATGTTTCGGCATCCGGGGCATAAGAGAAGTAGGCAGCAGAAAGACGGACGTTGTCGAACCGTTCGTGCGTCGGCGCCAGTATGGTCAGCGCGGGGCCCCGCTGTCTACCGGCTACTGTCTGCCGCCCACTTGAATTATAATCCCGCGGCCCGCCGACCTTTATGGCCGCCGAACACCTGAGCACAGTCGTCGTCGAGTCCGCGCCGGCGCGCGCGGCGCGTGGGGAGTGGTGGTTGTTCTCGCCGCGCGCGGACGTGTGCGTCTTTCTGGGGAGCGCGCTGGCGTCGCTGGCGCTGCTGTGGGCCGGGGCGCGGGCGGGGGCGCTCGAAGGCGATTCGCCGGACTGGGCGTGGGTGCCGGCGGTGCTGCTCGTGGACGTGGCGCACGTCTACGCGACGGCCTTCCGCGTCTACTTCGACGCGGAGGAGTTGAGGCGGCGCGCGTGGCTCTACGTCTCGGCCCCGGCGCTCGCGCTCGTCTTAGGCGCGGCCCTCTACTCCGAGAGCGAGGCCCTGTTCTGGCGCGCGCTCGCCTACCTCGCCGTCTTCCACTTCGTCAGGCAGCAGTACGGGTGGGTGGCGCTCTACCGCGGGCGGGCCGGCGAGCGCGGGCGGGCCGGCTGGTGGGTGGACGCGGCGGCCGTCTACATGGCGACCCTTTACCCGCTCGCCTACTGGCACGCGCACCTGCCGCGACAGTTCTGGTGGTTCCTGCCGGGCGACTTCGCGCAGTTGCCCGCGTGGGTCGAGCGGGCGGCGTGGCCCATCTACGTCGTCGCGCTCGCGGCCTACGCGGCCCGCTCGGCGCACGCGTGGCTCGTGCGCGGGGCGGGGAACCCGGGCAAGGACATCGTCGTCGTGACGACCGCGGTCTGCTGGTACGCGGGCATCGTCGCTTACAACTCGGACTACGCCTTCACGGTGACGAACGTCGTCATCCACGGCGTGCCGTACATGGCGCTGGTCTGGTGGTACGCGCGGCGGCGCGCGCCGCACGCGGGGGCCACTTACCGGAGGCTGGTGCGCTGGCCCGTCGTCTTCCTCGCGACGCTGTGGCTTCTGGCCTACGCCGAGGAGCTGCTCTGGGATCGCGGCGTGTGGCACGAGCGCGCGTGGCTCTTCGGCGGGGCGTGGGCCGACGACTGGAAGGCGTGGCTCGTCCCCGCCCTCGCCCTGCCGCAGATCACCCACTACGTCCTCGACGGCTTCGTCTGGAGACGGAAAAGCAATCCGATTTTAAGTAGGCGGTAGTCGGCAGGCCCCGCACGGGGAAATGGAGAACGTCGGCGCCGACGCCGGCGCGGTTCGACGGCGACTGTCCCTCTAACGTCTACTGACTTTCTACCGGCTACCGGCTTCTGTCCACTCGCTCTTATGCTCACAACCACGGCCCCCGAGAAAGTTCACCGTTACCGCTGCCCCGGCTGCGGCGCCGACCTCCTCTTCGAGCCGCGCGACGGCGTGCTCGCGTGCCCCTACTGCGGGCGGCAGGAGCGCATCGAGGCGGGCGGCGAGGCCGTCGCCGAGCGCGGCTACGAGGAGTATCTAAAACTCCACGCCGAGCGCATGGGGACGCTCGCGCCGTCGGCGCTCGAAGTGCAGTGCCAGACGTGCGGCGCGGCGGTCACGTTCACGCCGCCGATGGTGGCGGGCGAGTGCGACTTCTGCGGCAGCCCGATGGTGGCGCAGCCCCGGAGCGCCGACCCCGTGCTCGCGCCCGAGGGCGTGCTCCCATTCCGCGTCACGCAGGAGCAGGCGAGCGAGTCCATCCGGCGCTGGCTCTCCTCGCTCTGGTTCGCGCCCGGCGCCCTCAAGCGGATGGCCTCCGAGGAGGGCGTCGGCGGCGTCTACCTGCCCTTCTGGACTTACGACGCGCACACCGCGAGCAGCTACACGGGCCAGCGCGGCGAGCACTACTACACGACCGAGAGCTACACGACGAAGGACGCGCAGGGCAACACCGTCACGCAGACGCGGCAGGTGCGACACACGCGCTGGCACCCGGCCTCGGGGACGGTCTCGCGCTGGTTCGACGACCTGCTCATCCCGGCCACGAAGTCCCTGCCGCCCGCGCGCCTCGCGGCGCTGGAGCCGTGGGACTTGTCGGAGCTGACGCGCTACGAGCCGGCCTACCTCTCCGGCTACAAGGCGCAGCGCTACCAGCTGGAGCTGGCCGAGGGGTTCGAGGCGGCGAAGCGTCTGGCCGCGCCCGCCATCGAGGCCGACGTGCGCCGCGACATCGGCGGCGACGAGCAGCGCGTCTCGCAGGTCTCGACGCACTACTCGGCCATCACCTTCAAGCACCTCCTGCTCCCCGTCTACGTCGGCGCGTACCGCTTCCGCGACCGCGTCTTCCAGATCGTCATCAACGGCCGCACCGGCGAGGTGCAGGGCGAGCGCCCCTACAGCTTCTGGAAAATCTTCCTCTTCGTCCTCTCCGTCGCGCTCCTCCTCGTCACGCTCATCCTCCTCTTCGGCGGCGAAAGGTAAACGGGCGCCGGGCGCCGGGCGAAAGCGAATGTCTTTCGCCCGGCGCCCGGTATTTATTAGAATCGTTAATCCGCTTCGCCCGTCAATATTCATACCTAAAATTTGACGCCGCGCTTGCCCGCGCGCGAAAAAAGTAGTATCTCTAGTCCACCCTTAGAAGTTCTTCATAGGTGACAGCCGCAGAGAGCCGCGCTGCCCGCGGGCTTTCCCTATTCAGGCGAAAGACCGCGCACTCCCCCGGACTTGGCCCGCGCGCCGGTGTGCGCGTGGGCGGGAGGAGGCGGGCGGCCGGGCGGCCGGGCAAGTTCTAAGAGTCACAAACGGGCCGGGAGCGCCATGCAGATTTTCCACCACAGCACCAACACGCTCGCCAAGCTCTCCATCTTCGGCGGCCTCTTCGTCCTCGTCTTCGCCGTCTGGGTGCTGGCCGAGATCAACCGCTCCTCCTACAACACGGGCCAGTACATCGAGGTGCAGCAGCCCGTCCAGTTCTCGCACAAGCACCACGTCGGCGACGACGGCATCGACTGCCGCTACTGCCACACGGCGGTCGAGAACTCCGGCTCCGGGTCGGGGAGCGCCGGCATGCCCCCGACCGAGACCTGCATGAACTGCCACAAGCAGATCTGGGCCGACAGCCCCTACCTCGAAATCGTCCGCCAGAGCTGGCGAGAGAACAAGCCCATCCAGTGGACGAGAGTCCACGACCTGCCCGACTTCGTCTACTTCAACCACAGCATCCACGTCGCCAAGGGCGTCGGGTGCTCCTCCTGCCACGGCCGCGTCGACGAGATGCCGGCCGTCTATCAGGCCGCCTCACTCCAGATGGAGTGGTGTCTGGAGTGCCACCGCGCGCCGGAGCGCTACCTGCGGCCCCGCGAGGAGGTCTTCAACATGGAGTACAACGCCCCGAACTTCTTGGCGGAGAACAAGACCGAGGAACAACTCCGCGTCGGGCGCGAGAAGAAGGCCGAGTACCGCGTCCGCTCGACGGCCGTGCTCACCAGCTGCTCGACCTGCCACCGGTAGAGCGTTTGGGATAAGTAGATGCACATCAAAGACACTTTCCCCGAGCTGTACCAGCTCCGCCGCCCGCTCAAGCCCGAGGAGGCGCGCGCCCGCCTCAGGGAGAAGCGCGGGCGTGAGTTCTGGCAGAGCCTCGAAGAGCTGGCGGCCGGCCCCGAGTTCGAGGAGATGCTCCACCGCGAGTTCCCGCAGCAGGCCACGGGCTGGGGCGAGGGCACCGACCGGCGCACCTTCCTCAAGCTGATGGGCGCGTCGCTGGCGCTCGCGGGGCTCTCCGGCTGCTCCTACCAGCCGCCCGAGGCGATCGTCCCTTACGTCAGCCAGCCCGAGGAGATCGTCCCCGGCAAGCCCCTCTTCTTCGCCACCGCGATGCCGTTCGCCGGCGGGGCCACGCCGCTCCTCGCGCGCAGCAACGAGGGGCGCCCCACCAAGCTCGAAGGCAACGACCTGCACCCGGCCTCGATGGGCGCGGCCGACGTCTTCGCGCAGGCCGCGATCCTCTCGCTCTACGACCCCGACCGCTCCGAGACCATCGTCAACCGCGGCGAGGTGCGCACCTACACGGCCTTCCTCGCCGAGGTCTCCACGCTGCTCGAAGGTCAGCGCCCGAGGCAGGGCGCGGGGCTGCGGTTCCTGACCGAGACGATCACCTCGCCCACGCTGGCCGCGCAGATGCGCGACATCCTGCGCCGCTTCCCCGGCGCGCGCTGGCACCAGTGGGAGCCGGGCGGCGCGGGCACGAACGCGGCCGCCACGATGTCGGCCTTCGGCGCGCCGGCCACGCCCCTCTACCGCTTCGCCGAGGCCGACCGCGTGCTCTCGCTCGACTCGAACTTCCTCGAATGCGGCCCCGGCGCGCTGCGCTACGCGCGCGACTTCGCCTCGCGCCGCCGCGTCCGCGACGGCGAGACGCGCGAGCCGTCGCGCCTCTACGCCGTCGAGACGACGCCGACCAACACCGGCGTCTTCGCCGACCACCGCCTGCCCGTCCGCCCCAGCGAGTTCGACGCGGTGGTGAGCGCCATCGCCTCCGGCCTCGGCGTCGGCCCCGCGGGGCCGCAGCTCGCGGGCGAGGCCGGCCGCTTCGTCGCCGCGGTCGTCGAAGACCTGCGCGCGCACGCCGGCCGCTCCATCGTCATCGCGGGCGACGAGCAGCCGCCGCGCGTGCAGGCGCTCGCCCACGCCCTGAACGCCGCGCTCGGCAACAACGGCAAGACCGTCACCTACGTCGACCCCGTCGAGGAGAACCCCGTCGACCAGCTCGAAGACCTGCGCCGCCTCGTCGCCGACATCGACGCGGGCGCCGTCGAGGTGCTCGTCGTCGTCGGCGGCAACCCGGTCTACACCGCGCCGGCCGACCTGAGCCTGCGCGAGCGGCTGCTGAAGGTGCCGATGACCGTCCACCTCAGTCTCTACAACGACGAGACCTCGGAGCTGTGCCACTGGCACATCCCCGAGGCCCACTTCCTCGAATCGTGGGGCGACGCGCGCGCCTTCGACGGCACCGTGACGCTCGTCCAGCCGCTCGTCCAGCCGCTCTACAACGGCAAGAGCGCGCACGAATTCCTCGCCGCCTTCTCCGAACAGCCCGAGCGCACCGGCTACCAGCTCATCCGCGAATACTGGATGACGCCGGGCGCGGGGCAGACGGTCGCGCCCGTCCAGACGGGCGGAGGCGCGCAGCCGGCGAACACGCCGCCGCCGCCGC
>DATMVI010000031.1:0-12508 GCA_035563275.1 Pyrinomonadaceae bacterium | reverse complement strand
TCGGGCGGCGGGTAGTCGAACTCCAGCGCGACGAAGCGCTGGCGCGTGGACTGCTTGAGGTCTTTGAGGATGGACTGGTAGCCGGGGTTGTAGCTGACGACGAGCATGAAGTCGGGCGGCGCGTCGAGGATGGTGCCGCGCTTCTCGATGGGGAGGCGGCGGCGGTCGTCGGTCAGGGGGTGGATGATGACGACCGTGTCCTTGCGCGCCTCGACCACCTCGTCGAGGTAGCAGATGGCCCCGTTGCGGACGGCCGCCGTCAGGGGGCCGTCGTGCCAGACCGTCTCCTCGCCTTCGAGGAGGAAGCGGCCGACGAGGTCGGTCGAGGAGAGGTCTTCGTGGCAGGCGACGGTGATGAGCGGGCGGCCGAGCCGCCACGCCATGTGCTCGACGAAGCGCGTCTTGCCGCAGCCCGTCGGGCCTTTGAGCATGACGGGCAGACGCGCCGCGTGCGCCGCCTCGAATAACTCCACCTCGCGCCCGACCGCGAGGTAGAAAGGCTCCTCCGCAACGACGTACTCCTCGATCCGCCTCTCGCCCATGCTTCGCCCGTTTAAGTTTGAGACTCCCCGTTCCTGCGCCAGTTCTGCACGATGTCGATCAGGGCGTCGAGCCGCCGGTCGCTGTGCGCCTGCGACTCGGCCAGCGCGGTAATTTTCCGCTCCGATTCGGCTTGCGCCTCCGCGAGCCGTGTTTGTGATTCCGCGAGCCGTGTCTGCGACTCCACGAGCTGTGTTTGCGACTCCGAGAGCTGTGTCTGCGATTCCGAGAGTCGTGTCTGCGATTCCGCGAACTGTGTCTGCGATTCCGCGATCTGTGTTTGCGATTCCGCGAGCGCGGCGAGCCTTCGTTCCGATGCGGCTTGCGCGGCCCGCAGTTCCTCAATACTGCCCTGCTGGCTCTGCGCCAAGTCCACGAGCGTCAGATACGACTGCTCGACCTGCGCGGTGCGCCGCTGTTGACCCACGCCGAACTGCGCCAGCGCGCGGAACCCTTCGGCGAGCTGTCTGAAAGCGTCTTCGAGCCGCACGAAGGCGCCTTCGAATCGCACGAAGGCGTCTTCGAGCCGCGCGGTGCGTTGCTCCTGATTGGCGCTCAGCTCGGCGAGCGTCGCCAGCGCGTTTTCGAGTCGCAGAATCCTTTCGTCAGCCGACATTTTTGTCCTCACTTCCGTCAAAGGCGGCCGGTCGGTGGGCTGACGTTTCGCCGCGCATCGGTTATCCTGAGTAGGCGCGAAAAAGCTGCCAAAAGCGACGGAGGGGCATCTTAGCACCTGCCGCGAAGGGGCGGCAAACAAGGGGTAAAAGGCGTGCATCGTGAAGAGAGGTTATCGGTCGTCGGCCATCGTTTGTCAGCAAAGGCAAACGACTGACGGCTGGGGACTGTTTTCGATTCAAGACTGATGAGTGACGGTTGATGAAGATCGCGGTTGCCATGAGCGGCGGGGTCGATAGTTCGGCGGCCGCCGCGATGTTGAAGGACGAGGGGCACGAGCTGGTCGGCTTCACGATGCAGCTCTGGAACCAGCGCCGGGGCCTCAGCGTGGACGCCGACGGCGAGCCTCTGCCGTCGCGCTGCTGCTCGCTCGACGACGTGTACGACGCGCGGCGCGTCGCCGGCGAGCTGGGCTTCCCGTTCTACGTCCTGAACCTTGAGCGCGAGTTCGAGCGCGACGTGGTGGAGCCTTTCGTCCGAAGTTACCTCGGGGGCGAGACGCCGATCCCGTGCGTCGCCTGCAACAGCCGCCTGAAGTTCGCCTCGCTCGACCGCCTCGCGCAGAGCCTCGGTTGCGACAAGGTGGCCACTGGCCACTACGCGCGCGTCAGTTTCGACGAGGCGGCGAACCGCCACAGGCTTTTGAAGGGCAGGGACGCGCGCAAGGATCAGACCTACTTCCTCTGGGAGCTGACGCAGGCGCAACTGTCGCGCGCGCTCTTCCCGCTCGGCGGGCTGTCGAAGCCGGAGGCGCGCGAGGCGGCGCGCCGTCACCGGCTCACGGTCGCCGAGAAGGCCGAGTCGCAGGAGATTTGCTTCGTACCCGACGGCGACTACGCGGGCTTCATCGACCGCTACCTCGAAGCCGAGGGGCGCGGCGGCGAGAAGCCTCGCGAGGGCGAGATCGTGGACGCGCGCGGCGAGGTGCTCGGCCGCCACGGCGGCGTCCACCGCTACACGGTCGGTCAGCGCCGCGGCATCGGGGTCGCGCGCCCGCTCCCGCTCTACGTCGTGCGCATCGAGGCCGAGCAGAACCGCGTCGTCGTCGGCCACGAGGGCGAACTGCTGACGCGCGAGTTCACGGCCGCGGGCGTCAACTGGGTCGCCTTCGACGAGCCGGAGGGGCCGGTGCGCGCCGACGTGCGCGTCCGCTACCGGCACGCCGAGGCCCCGGCCACCATCACGCCGCTCGGCGGGGGGCGCGTTCTCGTGCGCTTCGACGAAGCGCAGCGCGCCGTCACGCCCGGTCAGGCCACGGTCTTCTACCGCGGCGAGGAGGTCGTCGGCGGCGGGTGGATAGTGAAAAGCGGTAGACAGTAGTCAGTAGTCAGTAGCCAGTAGAAAGGCAATCTTTATCAAATCGTTCGCGTATCAGCGTCAGCCGTCTCTGCGCGGAGCGCCTACTGACTACTGACTACTGACTACCGACTACTGACTACCGCTTTTAAACCTTTGCCCCGCCCCTCTCGTAATACCAACGCCCTCCCCGTCTCCCGGAGGAGGGGATCACAAACACCGGGTTGTAAAAAATTATGGCAATGTCACGCGGACGCAAAATAGCTTTCATCGTCGGGGGCGTGCTCCTCGGCCTCGTTCTCATCGCCGCCGTCTTCGTCGGGCTGATCGTCATGGCGCTCAACGACACGCCGAACATCCGCGACAACAGCGTGCTCGTCCTGCGCGTCGAGGGCTCGCTGCCCGACTACACGCCGGCCGACCCGGCCATGAGCCGCCTGCTCGGCAGCGAACAGAACTCGCTCTCGAACCTGCTGCTGCAACTGCGCAAGGCGAAGGCCGACAAGCGCGTCGGCGCGGTGCTCCTAGACGTCGGCCTCGTCGGCGCGGGCTGGGCCAAGTCGGGCGAGATACGCGAGGCCGTCGCCGACTTCCGCCGCTCGGGCAAGCCCATCTACGCCTACATGGAGTTCGGCTCCGACAAGGAACTCTACATCGCGTCGGCGGCCGAGCGCGTCTACGTCGCGCCCATCGGCGACCTCTTCGTCAACGGGCTGGCGGCCGAGGCCATGTTCTTCCGCGGCACGTTCGACAAGCTGGGCATCTACTGGGACTCGTACCAGATCGAGAAGTACAAGACCGCGCCCGAGCGCTTCACGCGCAAGGAGATGTCGGAGGGCGAGCGCGAGACGCTCAACTCGCTCCTCGACGAGATTTTCAGAACCTACGTCGGGGCCGTGGCCGAGGCGCGGCGCAAGTCGCCGGAAGACGTGGTGGCCTTCATCGACGGCGCGCCGCACCACGCGCGCGAGGCCGCGGCCGCCGGCTTCATCGACGGCGCGCTCTACCGCGAGGAGGTCGAGGCCGAGCTGAAGAAGCGGCTCGGCGGCTACAAGGAGGACGAGCAGCTGCGGAAGGTCTCGATGCGCGACTACCGCCGCGTCACGCCCGAATCCCTCGGGCTCAACGAGGGCGAGCGCGTCGCCGTCATCTTCGCCGCCGGCCCGATCAACCCCGGCTCGTCGAACGACGGCAGCTTCGGCGGCGAGCAGACCATCGGCTCCGACACCGTGGTGCGTGCCATCAACGACGCGCGCGAGAACAAGTCGATCAAGGCCATCGTGCTCCGCGTGGACAGCCCCGGCGGCTCGATCTACCCGTCGGACTTGATCTGGCGCGCCGTCGAGGAGGCGAAGAAGAAGAAGCCGGTCGTGATCTCGATGAGCGACCTCGCGGCCTCGGGCGGCTACTACGTCTCGATGGGCGCCAACCGCATCGTCGCGCAGCCCCTGACGCTCACCGGCTCCATCGGCGTCTTCGCCTACAAGCCGGTGATGAAGGGCTTCTACGACTGGGTCGGCATCTCGACCGAGTACGTGATGCGCGGCCGGAACGCGGGCATCTTCCGCGAGACCGAGCCGTTCACGCCCGAGGAGCGCAAGACCTTCGAGGGGCTGATTAACCACTACTACTGGGACGAGTTCGTGCCGAAGGTGGCGCAGGGGCGGAAGTTCCCGAGCGTCGAGGCGGTGCACGAGGTGGCGCGCGGCCGCGTGTGGACGGGCGCGCAGGCCAAAGAGCGCGGCCTCGTTGACGAGTTCGGCGGCCTCGACCGCGCCGTCGAGGTGGCGAAGGGGCTGGCCGGCATCCCGGCCGACAAGGGCGTCCGCCGCGTCGTCTACCCGGCCCCGCGCCCGCTGCTCCAGCAAATCTTCGGCGGCGGCGAGGACGAGGAGGCGAGCGTCCGTGCGCTCCGGCAGCAGGAAGCCTTCATCGGCTCGCTCCCCAAAGACGTGCAGCGCACCTTCCGCCTCGCCGCCATGTTCGACCGCTTCGGCAAGGGCGAGGCGCTGACGATCCTGCCCTTCGACCTGAAGGTCGAATAAAGAAGTTTCGGGTTTCGGGCTCGGGTAAAAGCGGGAGGGGGATGACGGCCGCCGTGGTCGCCATCCCCCTCCCGCTTTTCAACCCGAAACCCGTAGCCGGAAACTCTCACCCGCCGGCCGACTTCTGCCTGCTGCCTTCGATCTTCTCCACCCCGTCCATGTAGGGCCTGAGCGCCTCGGGGATGACGACCGAGCCGTCCGGCTGCTGGTAGTTCTCAAGTATCGCGAGCCACGTGCGCCCGACGGCGAGGCCCGACCCGTTGAGCGTGTGGACGAACTCCGGCTTCGAGCCGGCGCCGCGGCGGAAGCGTATCTGCGCGCGCCGCGCCTGAAACGATTCGAAGTTCGAGCACGAGGAGATTTCGCGGAACGAGTTCTGGCTCGGCAGCCAGACCTCAAGGTCGTAGGTCTTCGCGCTGGCGAAGCCCATGTCGCCGGTCGAGAGCGTGACGACGCGGTAGTGGAGGCCGAGCCGCCGGAGGATGGTTTCGGCGTCGCGCGTCAGCGCCTCCAACTCGTCGTAGGAGTTCTCGGGCGCCGAGAGCTTGACGAGCTCGACCTTGTTGAACTGGTGCTGGCGGATGACGCCGCGCGCGTCGCGCCCGTGCGAGCCGGCCTCGGAGCGGAAGCTCGGCGTGTAGGCGACGAACTTCCGGGGGAGGCTGGCCGCGTCGAGAATCTCGTCGCGGTAGATGTTCGTGACGGGGACTTCCGCCGTCGGGATGAGGTAGAGGCCGCGCTCGTCCGTCAGCTTGAAGAGGTCTTCCTCGAACTTCGGGAGCTGCGCCGTGCCGAAGAGCGAGTCGGCGTTGACGATGAAGGGCGGCAGCGTCTCCTCGTAGCCGTGCTCGCGCGTGTGTATGTCGAGCATGAAGTTGATGAGCGCGCGCTCCATGCGCGCCCCCGCGCCGCGCAGGACGGAGAAGCGCGCGCCGGCGATCTTGGCCGCGCGTTCGAGGTCGAGGATGCCGAGCCGCGTGCCGATGTCCACGTGATCCTGCGGCTCGAAGTCGAAGCGCGGGGCCTCGCCCCAGACGCGCTCCTGACGGTTGGCGCTCTCGTCGGCGCCGACGGGCGCGGACTCGTGCGGGACGTTCGGAATCGCCGAGAGCAACTCCTGCATGCTCCGCTCGGCCTCGTCGCGCGCGCGGTCGAGCGCGGCGATGCGCTCCTTCAGCTCGCCGACCTCGCGCCGCCGCGCCTCTGACTCCTCCCCGCGCCCCTCCTTCATCAGCGCCCCGATCTCGCGGCTCGCGGCGTTGCGCTGCGCGTTCAGAGAGTCGGACTCGGCGATGGCCCGGCGCCGCTCGGCGTCGAGGCGCGCGAAGTCGTCGAGCGCCGACGCGGGGTAGCCGCGCGCGTCGAGTCCCGCGCGCACGCGCTCCAGATTTTCACGAACGTAATTCAGATCGAGCATCTCTCGCCTTCCGCGTGGGCCGCCGGTCGAAGGTCTCCCGCGCGCCCCTCAGTTAAAAACTTCAAGCTAAAGGAGGGTCACGTGACTGTCAAGACGCGCGGCCGTCAGGCGCCCGAACCGCGCTCGCCGAAGACGCGGTTGACCTCTTCGAGCGTCTCCTTCGAGCCGATGTCGTACCAGAGGCCGGGCACCGTCCACGTGTAGAACGGCGTGCGTTGGTACATCCACTGCACGAGGCGGCCCGGCTGGTCGGGGTTGTTGCCCTCCTCGACGTACTGCCGGATGAGCGGCAGCGAGGCCGCCGGGTAGTAGTAGAGCGCGATGCCCGTCAGCGTGCTCTTCGGCTGCTGCGGCTTCTCCTCGAAGAAGGTGATGCGCCCCTCCGCGTCCACCTCGATGGAGTTGTACTTCCTGATCTCTTCGAGGTCGCCCACGTCGTAGACGGCCAGCACCGGCGCCCGCCTCCGGCGCGCGAACTCGCCGAACGGGGCGAGGTCGCCGGTGAAGAGGTTGTCGCCTGCCACGACGATCACGTCGTCTTCGATGCCCTGACTCGCCAGCACGAGGTGCAGGTCGCCGATGGCCCCGAGCTTGTTCGAGTCGTCGGTGGAGCGGTCGTTGACGACGGTGAACGCGAGCGAAGGCCGGCCCGCCCTGTAGCCTTCGGCCCAGCGACCGAAGTGGCCGGCGAACTTGGCGTTCGTGACCACGTAGACGTGGTCGATGCCCTCGACGGGCAGCAGCCGCTCCAGCACATGCTCGATCATGGGCCGGCCGCCGACCTCCAGCAGCGGCTTCGGCTGGTTCAGCGTCAGCGGGTAAAGTCGCGTCGCGTAACCCGCCCCGAGAATAATCAACTTCATCCCCCCACCCTCCTTACGTGCCTTGATGCGCGAACGGTTCGGGCCCCCGACGGGTGGCCCGCCCCGACGAATCATTACATTAAAAGACCGGGCGGCCAAATTCGGGTGCGGCCGCCCGGCGGTCGGTCGGGCCGTGTGTTAACATACGCGTTCGCCAAAGCTGCCTGTCAACGGACGCCCGCGGCCTCGTCGGCCCGGCGCAAACTCATTCGGGAGGAGAGGGATTTGAGTGCCGAGCTGAAACCTTTCGCGGGGCGGGCCGGGATCGTGACCGGGGCCACGCGGGGCATCGGGCGCGCGGTGGCGCTCGAACTCGCGCGCCGCGGCGCGTCGGTCGCCTTCAACTACGCGCAGAGCGCGGGCGCGGCCGGGGAGCTGAAGTCGGAGTTGGAGGCGCTCGGCGTGCGCTCGCTCGCGGCGCAGTGCGACGTGGCGGACACCGAGGCGACGGCCGAGATGGTCAAGCGCGTGAAGGACGAGTTCGGGCGCATCGACTTCCTCGTCAACAACGCCGGCATCACGCGCGACAACCTGATCCTGAGGATGAAGGAGGACGACTGGGACGCCGTCATCGACACGAACCTCAAGGGCGCGTGGAACCTCTCGCGGGCGGCGCTGCGCCACCTGCTGCGGCAGGAGGGCGGCGGCTCGATCCTCAACGTCTCGTCGGTGAGCGGGCTGGTCGGGATGGCCGGGCAGTCGAACTACTCGGCGTCGAAGGCCGGCATGATCGGCCTCACCAAATCCCTCGCCAAAGAGGTCGCGAGCCGCAACGTCTCGGTCAACGCGCTGGCCCTCGGCCTCGTCGCCACCGACATGTCGCAGGCGCTCGACGAAGCCTACCGGCAAAAACTCCTCGAACAGATTCCGATGAAACGGCTCGCCGAACCCGACGAGGTCGCCCGCATCGCCTGCTTCCTCCTCTCAGACGACGCGCGCTACATCACCGGCCAAGTCGTACAGGTTGACGGCGGGCTGGCGATGTAAAGGTCGTCGTAAAAGTCATCGGTAGTCAGTTGTCAGTCATCAGTTTTTCGCCCGCCCGGGTCGGCAGGAGAGAACGCGCGGGCCGCGAAAGAGATTAAAACTGGTGGCTGAGGACTGAAGACTGAAAACAAAAAGAAGGACGCCCCGCCGGCTTAGGGTAACCGACGGGGCGTTTGATTTCGGGCAGGCTCGGAGATCAGGGTGGCGTTGACGGTGCTGGAGATCGTCACCTACGGGCGATCCGGTGGTACGGGCGGTCGTTGGGGATGGGCGAGATAAAATAGCTTAAGGACTTGCTCAACCTTCACGAGAGCCGGAATCAAAACCGCTGGCCCTTGCCCGTAAGATTGAATTAACCCCACCGCCGTACTTTTTCAATCATCGCCGAAGCTTCACCTGAATGTGTTGACTTCGTAACTTAGTGGGAAATTATACTGATTTTTTCGCGGCTGTCAAGAAGAAAATGAAAAAATCTCAACAAATTTGTGACAGACGAAACGGGAAACGTAAATGTTTGAGCGGACAAGGGTTAAAGTAACGTCTGAGAAACCCGGAATTAAGTCTTGAAAATCTTTTCGGTTGGGGTCGGCGTCGCCAGCCGCTGCGGGGAGGGCGCCACTTGGGGTTTGACGTAGAGGTCGGGTTCGCCGGGCGGGCGCGTCTTCCAGCGTTTGTGAATCCAGAGCCACTGATCCGGGAAGCGTCGGATGTAGGACTCGATGGCGGCGGTGAAGCGCGCCGTGTTGACCTCCACGTCGCGCGCGTGGTCGCCGGTGCGGACGAGTTCGAGGACGGGGCCGCCGCGGAAGACGAACTTGCCGCGCGCCTCGTCCCAAGGGGCAAAGCAGGGGATGACGGTGGCGTCCGTGCGCAGGGCGAGCGTGGCGACGCCGGCGGTCGTGCAGGCGAGGTGGCCGAAGAAGGGGACGAAGACGCCCTCGCGCTCCTGCGAGTTGAGGTCGGCGAGGACGCCGAGCGTGCCGCCGTCGCGCAGGAGTTTCATGGCGCGGCGCGCGGCGCTCTTCTTGTCGATCGGCTCGTTGCCGAAGCGCGTGCGCAGGGATTCGACCAACTCCTCGACCAGCGGGTTGTCGATGGGGCGCACGAGGAAGCTCAGCGGCTCGTAGAAGACCGAGTGGGCGAAGCAGAGCAACTCCCACGCGCCGAGGTGTCCGGTGAGGAAGATGACGCCGCGGCCCCGCTCGCGCGCCACGTCAAGCAGCTTCACGTCCTCGGCGTCGTACTCGACCGCCTCGCGGAGGCGCTCCGGCGTCGCGCGCGGGAACTGGCTGACCTCGCCGAGTTGCCGCCCGAGGCTTCGGAACGAAGCGCGCAGCAGGCGCTCGCGCTCGGCCCCGCTCAGCTCGGGGAAGGCGAGTTCGAGGTTGCGTAGGCCCGTGCGCCGCAGCCCGCCGGCGAGCGCGTAGGCGGCGCGGCCCATCCCGCGGCCGGCCGCGACCGCCGCGCTCCGCGGCAGAAGGCCGAGGCCCGACAGCAGCGCCCGCGTCGCCGCGTACTCCAGAAGTGTCTGCGCTCTCCCCTTCTTACCCATCCCGGCCCCCGAACAAGTCGCAAAGTGTAACCCGCCCGGCGCGGCGCGGGCAAACGGCTGGCCCGCGCCGCGCGGCGGATGCTATAAAGCAGTAGACGGCAGCCGGCAGCGCCCCTCGCCGCGGCGACTAACTCTGATACGCGAACGATTCGGTAGGGAATGACTTTCAACTGACTACTTCTTCTTATGCCTTCGGGGAAGACGCACGACCTGATCACGCTGGTGCTGGCCCCGCCGACGTTCGCGGCGGCGTGGGGGCTGACCGGGAGCTGGGCGCTGGCCTCGGCGGCGACGGCCGCGACGCTATTCGGCGGGCTGATGTTCGGCCCCGACCTCGACATCCAGTCGAAGCAGTACACGCGCTGGGGAGTGTTCCGCTTCCTGTGGTTCCCTTACAAGGTCGCCTTCCGGCACCGCTCGCGCTGGTCGCACGGCATCGTCTTCGGCACGCTGATCCGCGTCGTCTACTTCGCCGCCGCGCTCGCGCTCGTCGGGTGGGCCGGCGTCTACCTGCGGGCCGTCTACGTCGCGGGCGGCGCGCCGCCGGGCTGGGCCGAGTTGGAGCAGGCGTGGGGCGTCATACAGGCCGGGGCGCGGCACTACGGCGTCGGCCGCGACGTGCTGCTCGCCGTGCTGGCCGGACTCTGGTGGGGCGCGGCGAGTCACACGCTCACCGACGTGGGCGTCTCGGTCGTCCGCAAAGGCTCGGAGATATTTTGAAGGCCGCGGATCGCGAAGCGTAAGTCGTGAATGGTTGAAAACGTCGGGGGCCGCCGTGGTTTGAGAGACTCAGTCCGCGGCGGCCCCCGGCGTGTCTTAGCCGTTTGACGATTCGCGGCTTTTCTAATGTCCCTCGCGCGTGGACGAGAGCCTGTACGCCTGACGGCGGACGTTCTCGGAGACGTTGCGGTTCTGCGAGAGGGCCTTGAGGTCTTTGGTGTGGATGCGCGGGAGGATGTTCATGGCCGTCATGATCGGCGTGCGGGGGTTGCGCGCGAGGTTGTGGATGATGGGGTAGGAGCGCGCCCACGCGCGGTTGAGCGCGATCAGGCGCAGCACCTCGTCCGAGACCGCGCGCATGGCGGAGATGGCCTCGACCTCCTGATCGGTGATGCGCGGGTTGTGGATGACGGCCGTCGAGACCACCTTGTTCGAATCGCGGATGAGGATCGAGCGGGCCTCGCGGTCGCCCTTCATCCCGAGCTTGATGCGGTCTTTGACCTTCATGAACATGATGCGGCGGATGAGCGAGAGGCGCTCGGGCGCGACCTCGCCGATCTCGGCGTGCGTCTCGTTGACGATGCGCTCGAAGTTGGCCGCGCGCTGCTCGTAGGTCTCGTCGAGCCACTCCTCGATGCGCTCCGAGGGGAGCCACGAGTCGTCTATCTCGTCGTCGCCGACCTCGATGTGCTGGGCGATGACCCACGCGTCGTCGAGGCTGACGCCGCCCTGCTCGTCAAACGAGACGGCCGCCTCGACGAACTCGGCGGCGGCCGACATCCCGCGCGCGCGCATCTCGTCGGCGATCTGTTGCGCCCCGCGCTCCTTCTCGAAGAACTCGCGCTGCGTCTCGCGCGCGCGGCGCTCGGCCTCGGCCGTCCGGGCCGGGTTCTCGATGATGGCCTCGATGAGGCCGCCGGCGCGGATGAGCCGCTGCTGGTTGATCGAGATGACTTCGAGCACGGCCCCCTCGCGCGTCGCGCGCGCCAGCGCCGTGACGGCCTCGTCGGGCGTGCGCGGGTTGAGCGCCAGAGCCTCCTGCACCTCGCGCGGCGTCCCGGCCCGCGAGGCGAGGTAGGAGAGCACGGAGGCCGCGGCCTCGTTCGAGGAGGCGGCGTCCAAGAGCGCGGCCGGCTCCTGCTCGGCGAGCGTGGCCCCGGCCGCGCCGGCGATGTCGGCGTCGGCGTCCGAGGCGAGCGCCACGAGCACTTCCAGAAGCTCGTTCTGCGCGAGCGGCAGCAGCCCGCGCGCGGCCGCCATGCGCGCGCCCGCGGGGGCCTTGCCGGAGAGTACGGCCTGCACTACGGGGTTGGTGGAGGTGCTCATCGGGTGGCGTCGGGCGCGGCCCGTCGGGGCGCGCGGGCGCGCGGCGCGGGCGAAGGGGCGCGGACGAGGCGGAGCGCGGGGCGGACGGTCTTCATGGGCGGAGGAAAGGGCAATGGCCGTGTCACCTCCCGGGCGGGCGGCTTCAGCCTTCGTGACCTGCGGCCGGCGCGGGGCGCGTCTCCGTAAAGACTCGCCCCGCGCCGGCCTTTCGGGCGCGGACTTTTCAGAGGGCCGCGCCGCAGCACTTCTTGTACTTCTTGCCGGAGCCGCAGGGGCACGGCTCGTTGCGCCCGATCTTGGGCTGGTCGCGCGTCACGGTCTTGGTGCGCGCGGCCTCCTCGCCGGCGGCCGTCGCCCCCTGGTTGGCCTTCGTGAAGGTCATCGAGGTGGGGCGGCGCGCGCGCCGCTGCTGGAGCTGCTCGGGCGTCTGCTCGGCGACGACCTGGAGGTTGAAGAGCGTGCGGATGGTGTTCGTGTCGATGCGGTCGAGCATCGCCTGGAACATGTCGAAGCTCTCCTTCTTGTACTCGACGAGCGGGTCCTTCTGGCCGTAGCCGACGAGCCCGATGCCCTGCTTGAGGTGGTCGATGGCGAGCAGGTGATCCTTCCACTGGGCGTCGATGATGTTGAGCATGATGATGCGCTCGTAGGTGCGCATCGCCTCCGCCCCGACCTGCGCCTCCTTGGCCTCGTAGGCCGCGCGGACCTTCTCCCAAATCTGCTTGTCGATCTGCTCGGCCGTGGAGTTCTCGAAGTCCACGCCCTCGGCCTCGGCGTCGAAGGCGTAGGTGGCCTGGAGCTGGATTTTGAAGTTCTC
The DNA here is from genome assembly GCA_035563275.1 of Pyrinomonadaceae bacterium. Lineage (GTDB taxonomy): Bacteria > Acidobacteriota > Blastocatellia > Pyrinomonadales > Pyrinomonadaceae > QHXN01. The sequence continues at coordinate 270 of DATMVI010000031.1, read as the reverse complement.
GACGTCCCAGTCGCCGGGGTCGGCGTCCGCTGGCAGGTACTGCTTGACCATGTCGGAGAAGAGGTCCTGGGCGACGCCGAGGATGTAGTCGCGCTGGTCGGGCTCCTCCATGAGCTGGCGGCGCAGGCCGTAGATGGTCTCGCGCTGCCGGTTCATCACGTCGTCGTACTGGAGGAGGTGCTTGCGCGTCTCGAAGTTGCGCGCCTCGACCGACTTCTGCGCGGCCTCGATGCGCTTCGAGACCATCTTCGACTCGATGGCGACGCCCTT
>DATMVI010000030.1:0-24381 GCA_035563275.1 Pyrinomonadaceae bacterium | reverse complement strand
AGGCCCGATTCGAGGACGAGCGCGCCGCACGGGCGCTCGGCGGCCAGTTCGGCGGCGGCCGTCGTGCCGAGCGACTGACCGTAGAGGACGAGCCTTTCAGGTTTCACGCCGCGCTCGCGCACGACGAAGTCGTAGGCCGCGTCGGCGTCCTTGTAAATCCCGCGCTCGTCGGAGACCGCGCCTTCGCTCCGGCCGTAGCCGCGGTAGTCGAAGAGCAGCACGTCGAAGCCGCGCGCGGCCAACTGCTCGCCGACCCAGCCGACGTAGCTGACGTTGCCGCCGTTGCCGTGGAGGTAGACGACCGTGGCCGCGGCCGGCCGCGTCTCCGAGGCGATGAACCAGCCGTGGAGGCGCGAGCCGTCCGCCGCCCGGAACCAAACGTCCTCGCCGCCGCGCGGCGCGCTCCAGCTGCCGCCCCACGGGGCGCGCTCCGGGTGGAACGTGACGGAGGTCTCGAAGCGGCGCAGCATGAAGAAGCCCACCGGCAACGCGATGAGCGCGATGGTCAGGACGGAAAGCATCATCAACGTCAACGCCCGCCGCCGCTCGCCGCGCCGCAGGGCCTTGTATGAATCGGTGAAGAACATGGGAGAAGTAGACGGCAGTCGGTAGTCAGTAGTCGGTAGTCAGTAGGCTCCGCGTCGAGGCTGTTGACGCCGGCACGCGAACGGTTCGCCGACGAGTGTTTATCTACCGGCTACCGACTGCCGTCTGCTGTCTACTTGGCCGCTTCCAGATAATCGAGCAGCACGTTCGACATCACCTTCGTGCCGACGACGAGGCTCTCCTCGTCCACGTCGAACTCGGCCGTGTGCCAGCCGGCGGTGATGCCGCGGGCGCGGTTGCCGACGCCGAGGAAGTAGTAGAAGCCGGGGATGACCTTCTGGTAGAGCGAGAAGTCCTCGGCCGGCATGAAGGGCTTGAGCGCCACCGTGTTCTGGTCGCCGACGACGCGGCGCACCGTCGGCAGGGTCTGCTCGACGAGCGCGGGTTCGTTGTAGGTGACCGGGTTGCCGTCGCCGTCGTAGGTCAGCTCGAAGGTCGCGCCGTAGGCGGCGGTGACGCTGGCGAGCGTCTCGCGCATCATCGCCTTGGCGCGCGTCCGCACGTCGTCGCTGAGCGTGCGCATCGTGCCGGTGAGGCGCACCTCGCCGGCGATGACATTGAAGCGGTCGCCGCCCTGAATCGTCCCGACGGTGATGACGAGCGGCTCCAGCGGGTCTATGCGCCGGCTGCGGATGTGTTGCAGGGCGAGGACGCATTCCGAGGCGACGACGATGGAGTCCACGCCGGCGTGCGGCTGCGCGCCGTGCGCGCGCTTGCCGCGCACCGTGACGAAGAAGGTGTCGGACGAGGCCATCGCCGGCCCCGAGTGATAGCCGATCTGCCCGGCCTGCAAGTTCGGCTCGGTGTGGAGGCCGAAGACGGCCCGCGGCCGCGGGTTCTCCAAGGCGCCCTCCTTAATCATCAGCGACGCGCCGCCCTCCTCGCCGGGGGGCGCGCCCTCCTCGGCCGGCTGGAAGATGAACTTGACCGTGCCGCGCACCTCGTCGCGCATCTTCGACAAGACCTCGGCGACGCCGAGCGCGACGGTCGTGTGCGCGTCGTGCCCGCAGGCGTGCTTGACGCCGGGGTTGCGCGACTTGTAGGGCACGTCCAAAGTCTCCTCGATGGGCAGCGCGTCCATGTCGGCGCGGACGGCGACGACGGGGCCGGGCTTCCCGCCGACGAGCAGCGCCGTCACGCCGTGGCGGCCGACTTTGGTCCGGATGTCGGTGAGGCCGAGCGCCCGAAGCCGCTCGGCGACGACGCGCGAGGTGCGCTCCTCGCGGTTCGACAGCTCGGGGTGCATGTGGAAGTCGCGGCGCTGCGCGACGAGCCGCTCGCGCAAAGCCTCGGCCTCGCGCGCCACCCGCCGCGCGCGCTCCTCCCGCGCCGCGTCGCCCGTCACCTTCGAGTCGGCCGGCGGCCCGAAGTTGACCGCGGCCGACGCGAGCAACAGGGCGAGGCAAAGAGTTCGTTTCATCGATTCACTCCGTCGGGGGCTGTCGGCCTTCGGGTTCCGGGTTAAAAGGTTGTCTCGGACGCGGAGCCCGAAGCTCGGGTTATCGCGAGTAGTCGCGCTGGGTGCGGCGGTAGAGCGTGATGCCGAACCAGAGTTCCCAGAAGAGGGCGAGGGTGACGAGGGCGGCGACGACGGCGACGAGCGTCGAGTCGGTCACCTTCTGGGCGACGACGTAGACGCCGCCCGCCAGCCCCAGCGCCAGCGGCACCAGCGACGCGACGATCATCTTCGACGCGAAGCGGTGGAAGTGCTCGGTCTCCTCGCCCTGCTCGACGATGCGGTGGTAGGCCGCCGGGGTCATCAGCAGCACGACGGTCACGGCGATGCAGCCGAGGCTCGCGAGGTGGACGTACTTCGAGGCGTCCGGCAGGCGGTCGAAGCTCTCCGTCAGGACGGCGAGCAGTTGGAAGCCCAGAAGCGCCTGCGCGCCCGGCAGGACGACGCGCGCCTCCGTCAGGACGTGCTTGACCTTATCGCTCAGCTTCGCGCCCCCCCCGGCCTCCTCTTTCCGTGACTCCATCTGCGCCTCCCGAATCTCCGGCGCGCGCTCGCGCCGCATGTACATCTCCAGCACGTACCAGAAGAAGACCGCCACGACGAGCGTCAGCAGCCCCGCCGCGACGCCCCACTTGCGGCCGAGGATTTTCTCGCCGGCCATGAACAGGTCGAGGCCGAGGCCGAGGGCGAAGGGCAGCAGCGCCCACTTCAGCAGGCGGCTCGCGTAGCGGTGCAACTCCTCCGAGTCCTCGCCGCGCTCGACGAGCCGGTGGTAGGCGGCCGGGGCGATCAGAAGCCCGAGCGCCAGAAGCATCGCCCCCAGCCCCGCCGTCTTGAGCAGCCGCGTGACGAGCGGCAGCTTGTCGAAGCCCGCCTCGAAGAACGAGCGGAACTGGAGGCCGAGCACGATCTGCGCCGCCAGCACGAGCATCCGGCTCTCGTCGAGCACGTTGCGGATTCTGTCCTTGAGTTGGGCCATTTGAAGACAGTAGACAGTAGTCAGTAGTCAGTAGTCAGTAGGAAGACGGCCGCTATCGAATCGTTAAAGTGTCAGCGTCAGCATCCCCGATGCGGAGCCTACTGTCTACTGGCTACTGGCTACTGGCTACTGGCTACTTCCTTTCCCCCTTCGCGGAACAGCTTGGCGAGTTCGCGCTTCAAGACCTTGCCGGTCGGCCCCTTCGGCAGCGAGGCGGCGAGGCGGACGGTCTTCGGGCACTTGAAGTCCGCCAAGTGCGAGCGGCAGAAGTCGGCGATCTCTTCGGCGGTCGCGCTCGCGCCCTCCCTGAGCACGACGAAGGCGGCGACCTCTTCGCCGTACAACTCGTCGGGGACGCCGAAGGCCGCCGCCTCGGCCACGGCCGGGTGGCGGTAGAGCGCCTCGTCGATCTCGCGCGGGTAGATGTTCTCGCCGCCGCGGATGATCATATCGGATTTGCGGTCGACGATGTAGAAGAAGCCCTCGGCGTCGCGGTAGCCCACGTCGCCCGTGTGGAACCAGCCGCCGCGGAAGGCGCGCCGCGTCGCCTCGTCGTTGTTGTAATAGCCCTTGAAGACGTTCGCGCCGCGCAGGACGATCTCGCCGGCCTCGCCGTCGGGCAGTTCCCTGTCCTCCTCGTCCACGACGCGCATCTCGTTGCCGATGGGCAGCCCGCACGAGCCGGGGCGGCGGCGCGCGTCCGGCGGGTTGAAGGTCGAGCGGCAGGTGGACTCCGAAAGCCCGTAGCCCTCGACGACGAGGCAGCCGAACGTCTCCTCGAAGCGGCGCAGCACTTCGGCCGGCACGGGCGCGCTCCCGCACATGGCGAAGCGCAGCCGCCGGGTGTCCGAGCCCTCGGGCACGCCCTCGGGGTAGGTGGCCAGAAGCATCGAGAGCATCGTGGCGACCGAGCCGAAGGAGGTCACTTGGTAGTCGGAGACGACGCGCCAGAAGCGCGAGGCCGAGAAGCGCGGGCTGACGACCGTCGAGCCGCCGGCGTAGAGCGCGCTCATCGTCGTCACCGAGACTGCGTTCATGTGGAAGAGGGGCATCACGGTGAGCAGCCGGTCGTCCTCCGCGAAGCCGAGCCACTCCGAAATCTGCCGCGCGTTGGCGAGCAGGTTGCCGTGCGTGAGCAGACAGCCTTTGGGCTTCCCCGTCGTCCCCGAGGTGTAGATGATGACGGCCTCGTCTTCGCGCGTCAGGTGCGCGTCGCGCCACTCGTCCCCGGCGCCCCCGCGGTGCGCGGCCGTCGCCGCGTCCCAGTCGTCGAAGACGAGGACGCCCTCCAGACTCCCGGCCCGTTCGCGCAGGCCCTCCACGCGCGGCAGGAACTCCGTGTTGACGAGGAGCAGCTTGGCCCCCGAGTCGCCGACGACGTAGGCGATCTCCTCGGGCTTGAGGAGCGAGTTGACCGGGCCGGCGAGCGCGCCGAGCTTGAAGCAGGCGAAGTAGGCGATGACGTACTCGGCGCTGTTCGGCAGGAGCAGGCTGACGCGGTCGCCCTTGCGGACGCCCGCGGCGTGGAGCATGCGCGCGACGCGTGACGCGGCCGCGTCGAAGCCGCGGTAAGTGAAGTCGTGGCCGTCGGCCTCGCTCAGCAGGAACGGCTTGTCGGGGGCCGCGGCGGCGCGCAGTTCGAGCAGTTCGCGGAGGTTTTGTGGCATCCTCGCCCTTCGGGTCAGACCAAAAAGTGGCCCCGGCGCGCGCGCGGCTGTGCTATATTTTCCCGGCTTCGCGGGCAGACTGACGGGGCGCGTGCCTTCGGGGCTTGCGAGCGCTCCACAGCTTACCGAACACGCTGCCAATTTAAAAGCAGTAGTCAGTAGTCAGTAGTCAGTAGTCAGTAGCGCCCCGCGCTGCGACGGCTGACGCTGATAATACGAGTGATTCGATAGCGAGGATTTTTCTACTGACTACTGTCTCTGTCTACTCCCTTTGCCTACTTCTCTCATGGAAACATACCGGAACTTCATCGGCGGCGAGTGGGTCGAGTCGGCGTCGGCCGACCGCGCCGACAACGTCAACCCGGCCGACACCGACGACCGGCTCGGCGTCATCCGCCTCTCGACGCGCGAGGAGGCCGCCGGCGCCGTCGAGGCCGCGGCCGAGGCCTTCCGCGGGTGGCGCGCGACGCCCGCGCCCGCGCGCGGCCGCATCGTCGCCCGCGCCGCGCGGTTGATGGAAGAGAGCAAGGAGGAGTTGGCCGCGCTGCTCACGCGCGAGGAGGGCAAGACCATCGCGGAGTCGCGCGGCGAGTTGCAGCGCGCCATCAACGTCGCCGAGTTCTGCGCCGGCGAGTCGCGCCGCATGAACGGCGAGACCATCCCCTCGGAACTCCCCTCGAACTTCGCCTACACCGTCCGCCAGCCGCACGGCGTCGTCGCCGTCGTCACGCCGTGGAACTTCCCCGTCGCCATCCCCACGTGGAAGCTCGCGCCCGCGCTCGTGGCCGGCAACACCGTCGTCTTCAAGCCGGCGACGCTGACGCCCGCGACGGCCGTCCGCCTCGTCGAGATTTTCCACGAGGCCGGCCTGCCGCCCGGCGTCCTCAACCTCGTCCTCGGCTCCGGCTCGGTGGCGGGCGACGCCATCGTGAGCCACCCGGCCGTGCGCGCCATCTCGTTCACCGGCTCGAACGAGATCGGCGTCAGGCTCTACGAGCAGGCGGCGCGGCGCGGCGTGCGCGTGCAGTGCGAGATGGGCGGCAAGAACCCCGTGGTCGTCATGGAGGACGCCGACCTCAACCTCGCCGTCGAGTCCACGGTGCAGGGCGCGTTCGGCTCGACCGGGCAGCGCTGCACGGCGACGAGCCGCGCCATCGTCGTCGACCGCGTCGCCGACAACTTCATCGAGCGCGTCATCGCCCGCGCCGAAGCCCTGCGCCTCGGCGACGGGTCGAACCCCGAGACCGAGGTCGGCCCCGTCGTGGACGGCGCGCAGTTCAAGAACGTGCTGCGCTACATCGACATCGGGCGCGAGGACGGCGCGAGCCTCGTCTGCGGGGGCGGGCCGGCCGACGGCGCGGGGCTGCGCAAGGGCTACTTCGTCAAGCCGACGGTCTTCGTCGGCGTCACGCCCGACATGCGGATCGCGCGCGAGGAGATTTTCGGCCCCGTCCTCTCGGTGATGCGCGTGCGCGACTTCGACGAGGCGTTGCAGTGGGCCAACGACTCGGAGTACGGGCTCTCGTCCTCGATCTTCACCTCGGACGCCGCGCGCGTCTTCCGCTTCGTCGAGGAGATCGAGACCGGCATGACGCACGTCAACTCGCCGACGACGGGCGGCGAGGCCCACGTCCCCTTCGGCGGCATCAAGTCCACCGGCGTCGGGGCCTTCGAGCAGGGCTCGACCGCCCTCGACTTCTACACCGAGCTGAAGGTCGTCTACGTCGATTACACCGGCCGCAAGCGCGAGGGGAATCTGTATTGAAAAATTCGAGAACCACGCTCCTCCTGCTCCTCCTTCTCGCGGGCGCGTCGCCGGCCGCGGCGCAGAACGCGGAGAGCCTCTACACCGACCTCGACCCCGCGAAGTGCAAGACCGTCGAGTTCGAGCACGAGGGCTACTCGTGGACGAAGGAGTGCCGGGGCGTGGCGGGCTACAAGCTGCGCCACCTGCAAGGCGACGAGCGCGAGAGCATCACGGTCGTCGCGCCCGGCGGCGCCGAGCACCCGCTGGAGTTCTGGTCTACGGTCACGCCGGCCTTCTCCTCGGTCGGGCCGAGGGCCGAGTGGCGCGTGAGGCGGCGCGGCGACCGCGTCGAGCCGTTCGCCCTCATCGTGCGCCTCAACGCCAACGAGAACCCGGTCGAGTACCAGAAGGTCACCTCCTACCTCGTCGTCGCGCGCCTCGCGCCGGGGAAGGTTTGCGTGACCGACCGCGTCGCGCCCGGCCCGCGGGCCAACGAACTCGCGCGCCAGTCGGCCGACGCCTCGGCCGCGAAGCCCTGCCTCCGGCCCATCGGCGAGACCGAGGCGCAATAAAATTGTCGGTTTTTGATTTGCGATTTTTGATTCAGCCGTCGGCCGTCGGCCTTCGCCTTCAATGTCGGTTGACCACTCCCAACCGCGAATCAAAAATCCGAAATCCGTCTGTTGAGTTCCATGCTTCGGATTTACCTCCTCCTCCTCGTCGGCTGGGTGGCGCTGACCGCCGCCGGCTTCCTCGTGAAGCGGCGCGGGGCGCGGAGGTTTCTGCTGAGGCTCAGCTACGTCGTCCTTATCCTCTTCTGCGTCGAGGCCGCCTGCGTGCTCGCCTTCTACATCAAGAACGGGCGCTGGACTTTCGACGACCAGCGCGAGTACCTGAGCCGCCTCTACGAGCCGCACCCGTACCTCGTCGCCGCGCCGCGACCCGGCGCGCGCGTCGCCTTCCGCGGCATCAGCTACACGCACAACGCGCGCGGCCTCCGCGGGCCGGAGGTCGGGCCGAAGTCGGAGCGCCTGCGCGTGGTCGCCGTCGGGGGCTCGACCACCTACGGGGCCGGCGTCACCGACGGCCGCGAGTGGCCGGCGCGGCTCGGCGAGCTGCTCGGCCCGCGCTACGAGGTGCTCAACTTCGGCATGCTCGGCCACTCGACGGCGGAACACCTCGCGCTGCTCTCGCTCGTCGTGCCCGAGTACCGCCCCGACCTCCTCGTCATCCACGCGGGCTACAACGACATGCGCAACATGCACGTCCGCGGCCTCGCGGCGGACTACTCGGACTACCACGCGCCGAGCCTCTACGCCTCCTTCAACCTCTGCGCCGACGGCCCCGCGCAGAAGTTCGCCTCGGGCCGCGTGGCCGTCTGGGCCCTGCGCCGCGCCGGCCTCTACCCCGAGTGCGCCTTCAGCCGGCCCGTGCCGCCGGCCGACGACTCGCCCGAGGCCGAGGCGCGCGCCCTCGGCCTCTACCGCCGCAACCTCGAAACGCTCGTCACCATCGCGGCGGGTCAGGGCCTCAAGCCGGTGCTCGTGCCGCAACTGCTCGACCGCGAGAACGTCCGCGGCGGGCGCCTGCGCTGGTGGATTCCGCACGTGGACGACGCGGCGCTGGTGGACTTCCTCGCGCGCTACAACGCCGTCACCGAGGAGGTCGCCGCGCGCCGCGGCCTCCGCTACGCCCGCGAGGTCTTAGAGCACCCGTGGTCGAAGGCCGACTTCGCCGACGCCGTCCATCTCAACCCCGACGCCAGCCTCCGCTTCGCCGGGATCATGCGCGGCGTGATAGAGAATTTGCGCGAGGAAGAGTACAAACGAGTAGACAGTAGACAGTAGTCAGTAGTCAGTAGGCGCTCCGCGCCGCAAGCGCTGACGCCGACACGCGAACAAGTCACCATCGAAAGTTCTTCTACTGACTACTGTCTACTGACTACTGACTACTGCTTTTAAGGACTAACCATGAGCACAACCGAGACGAAGGCCGCGCCGAGCGAGACGGTGCGCAAGCACAAGGAGTTCCTCTTCCCGGCGGTCGCCACCTACTACAAGGAGCCTCTGGCGCTGGTGCGCGGCGAGGGGATGCACGTCTGGGACGATCAGGGCAACCGCTACCTCGACTGCTTCGGCGGCGTCCTGACCGTCAGCGTCGGCCACGCCCACCCGAAGGTCAACGCCGCCGTCATCGAGCAGGTCAACGCCATCCAGCACACCTCGACGCTCTACGCCAACAAGCCGCAGTCGGACCTCGCCGAGAAGCTCCACCAGATCACGCCCGGCCGCCTCAAGAAGTCCTTCTTCACCAACAGCGGCACCGAGGCCGACGACACCGCCGTCCACGCCGCCAAGCTCGCCACCGGCCGGCACGAGGTCGTCGTCCTGCGCCACAGCTACTCGGGCCGCTCGGCCACGGCGCTCTCGGCCGCCGGCCACTCGACGTGGCGGCCGCTCCCGCCGCAGGTGGCCGGCATCGTCCACGCCCGCGCGCCCTACTGCTACCGCTGCCCCTTCAAGCTCTCCTACCCCGAGTGCGGGCTTCAGTGCGCCGAGGACATCGAAGACCTCATCATGACTTCGACGACCGGCGAGATCGCGGCCTTCATGGCCGAGCCCGTCCTCGGCGTCGGCGGCTTCATCGTCCCGCCGGCCGGCTACTTCGAGCGCGCCGTCGAGATCGCGCGCGACCACGGCGGGCTCTTCATCGCCGACGAGGTGCAGACGGGCTGGGGCCGCACCGGCGACAAGTGGTTCGGCATCGAGCACTGGAACGTCGAGCCGGACATCCTGACCTCGGCCAAAGGTCTCGGCAACGGCGTCCCCGTCGGCATCACCGTCGCCACGCCCGAGGTCGCGGACAAGTTCCCGGGGCTGACCTTTTCGACCTTCGGCGGCAACCCCGTCTCGACGGCCGCCGCGCTCGCCGTCATCCGCGTCATCGAGGAGGAGGACTTGCGGCGCAACGCCGCCGAGGTCGGCGGCCACCTCCGCCAGCGCCTCGAAGAACTCAAGGACAAGCACCCCGTCATCGGCGACGTGCGCGGCCTCGGGCTGATGCAGGCTCTGGAACTCGTCAAAGACCGCGAGACGAAAGAGCCGGCCCCCGAAGCCCTCCTCCGGGTCTTCGAGGAGACCAAGCGCCGCGGCGTCCTCATCGGCAAGGGCGGCCTCTACGGCAACGTCATCCGCACCGGCATGCCCCTGATTTCGACGAAGGAGAACGTGGACGAGATGATCGACGCGCTCGACGCCTCCTTCGCAACCCTGTCGCGCCCGCAGTGACCGCGGGCGGATCAACTCCCGAACGAGGTAGGCCCTGATGGCGAAAACAATCATCCGTAACGGGCGCGTCGTCACCGCCGTGGACGATTACAAGGCCGACATCCTGATCGAGGGCGAGACCGTCTCGGTCATCGGCGCGAGGCTGGACATGGAGGCCGACCGGGTGATCGACGCCGCCGGCAAGCTCGTCATCCCCGGCGGCATCGACCCGCACACGCACATGGAGCTGCCGTTCGGCGGGACGCAGGCCTCCGACGACTTCCGCACCGGCACCGTCGCGGCGGCGCACGGCGGCACGACGACGATCATCGACTTCGCCGTGCAGCACAAGGGGCAGGCGCTCAGGGAGGGGCTGGACGCGTGGCACGCGAAGGCCGAGGGCAAGTGCGCGATCGACTACGGCTTCCACCTCATCACGACCGACCTCGAAGACGAGCGCGTCGCGGAGCTGCACCGGGTCATGGACGAGGGCGTGACGAGCTTCAAGCTGTTCATGGCCTACCCCGGCGTCTTCCTCGTCGACGACGCCACCATCTTCCGCGCGATGTCGGCGGCGGGCGAGCGCGGCGGCCTCATCTGCATGCACGCCGAGAACGGCGTCGTCATCAACGAGATCATCAAGCGCGCGCTGGCCGAGGGGCGCACCGCGCCGAAGTACCACGCGCTCACGCGCCCGACCGTCGCCGAGGCCGAGGGCGTCCACCGCGCCATCCGCATCAGCGAGATGGCCGGCTCGCCCGTCTACATCGTCCACCTCTCCTGCGCCGACGCGCTCGAACAGGTGCGCGAGGCCCGCGACCGCGGCCTGCCCGCCTTCGCCGAGACCTGCCCGCAGTACCTCTTCCTCTCGGTCGAGGACTACGGCGAAGACTTCGAGGGCGCGAAGTACGTGATGACGCCGCCGCTCAGGGAGAAGTGGAATCAGGCCGAGCTGTGGAAGGGCTTGCGGACGGACGACCTGCAAGTGATCTCGACCGACCACTGCCCCTTCTGCATGAAGGAGCAGAAGGAGCTCGGGCGCGGCGACTTCTCGAAAATCCCGAACGGCGCGCCCGGCGTCGAGCACCGCATGTCGCTCATCCACGACGGGGGCGTGGTCGGCAACAGAATCTCTCTGAACCGCTTCGTCGAGCTGACCTCGACGGCCGCCGCCAAGATGTTCGGCCTCTTCCCGCGCAAGGGCACCATCGCCGTCGGCTCCGACGCCGACATCGTCGTCTTCGACCCCGGGCGCGAGCAGACCATCTCGGCCGCGACGCACCACATGAACGTGGACTACAGCGCCTACGAGGGGCGGAAGGTGCGCGGCGCGGTCGAGACCGTGCTCTCGCGCGGCCGCGTCGTCGTCGAGGGCGGCGAGTTCAGGGGCAGGGCCGGCGACGGCCGCTTCCTCAAGCGCGGCACCTGCGTCGCCGTCTAACCTGCCGAGGGCGCGAACGCTATGGCGACAGGAACCCTGAACGACGCGGCCGCGACGCAGCGCGACTTCGAGGAGTTGCGCGAGGACGTTTCGGGCAGCCCGCTCTGGAACAAAGACCTCGCGCCGACGACCCTCGCCGAGCGGACGTGGACGACGTGGCACATCGCGGCGCTGTGGATCGGGATGAGCGTCGTCATCACCACCTACACGCTCGCCGGCGGCTTCATCCAAGCCGGCATGGCGTGGTGGCAGGCGATGGTCACCATCCTGCTCGGCAACGTGGTCGTGCTCCTGCCGATGATCTTAAACGCGCACGCCGGGACGAAGTACGGCGTCTCGTTCCCCGTCCTCTGCCGCGCGAGCTTCGGGACGCGCGGGGCGAACATCCCGGCGGTGCTCCGGGCCGTCGTCGCCTGCGGCTGGTTCGGCATCCAGACGTGGATCGGCGGGCAGGCGCTCGACGCGCTCTTCGGGCGGATGTGGTCGGGCTGGTCGGCGCTCGCGGGCGGCGCGGCCGTCCTCGACATCCCGGCGCACACGTGGGCGGCCTTCTTCCTCTTCTGGGGCATTCAGGTCGCCATCATCGTGCGCGGCATCGAGGGCATCAAGTACCTTGAGTCGTGGTCGGCCCCGCTGCTGCTGGCGGGCGGCGCGGCGCTGCTGGCGTGGGCCGCGTGGCGCGCGGGGGGGTTGGGGCGCGTGCTCTCGGAGTCCTCGGCCTTGCAGAGACAGCAGCAGGACTTCTGGGCCATCTTCCCCGGCGCGCTGACGGCCTCGGTCGGCTACTGGGCGACGCTCTCGCTCAACATCCCCGACTTCACCCGCTACGCCCGCTCGCAGCGCTCGCAGATGCTCGGGCAGGCTCTGGGCCTGCCGACGACGATGACCGCCTTCGCCTTCATCGGCGTGGCGGTGACGAGCGCGACGCTCCTGATCTACGGCGAGGCCATCCCGAACCCGGTGGATTTGATGGCGCGCTTCGACAGCCTCGCCGTCATCCTCTTCGCGACGGCCGTCATCTTCGCCGCGCAGCTGACGACGAACATGGCGGCCAACGTCGTCTCGCCGTCGAACGACTTCTCGAACCTCAGCCCGCGGCTCATCTCCTACGTCACGGGCGGGCTGATCACGGCCGTCATCGGCGTGCTGATGATGCCGTGGAAGCTGATGGGCTCGATGGGGGCGTACATCTTCACGTGGCTGATCGGCTACTCGGGTTTGATGGGCGGCATCGGCGGGATTATGATTTGCGACTACTGGGTGCTGCGCCGCCGGCGGCTCGATCTGGCGGCGCTGTTCCGGCCCGGCGGCCGCTACGCCTACTCTGGCGGCTTCAACTGGCGGGCCGTCGTCGCGCTCTCGGTCGCCGTCGCGCCGGTCGTCCCCGGCTTCGTGCGGGCGGCGACGACGCCGAACTTCACGGGCCAGCTCCCCGACCCGAACCTTTCGGACACGCTCTACACCTACGCGTGGTTCGTCACCTTCGGCATCGGCTTCGTCGTCTACTATATTTTGATGAGAGGGCACGAAAGCCTGAGGGCGGTAGACAGTAGCCAGTAGGCTCCGCACTACGGACGCTGACGCTGACACGCAAAAGATTCGATGGTGACTGTCTTCCTACTGTCTACCGACTACTGACTACTGACTACTTTTCCGGAGGAACTTATGTCCCGCATCGTCAAAGGCGGCCTCATTCAGGCCGCCAACGCCGCGCCCACCGACGCGCCCATCGAGGAGATCAAGCGCGCCAACCTCGACAAGCACCTGAAGATGATCGAAGAGGCCGCCGCCCGCGGCGTGCAGATGCTCTGCCTTCAGGAGATTTTCACCACGCCCTACTTCTGCGCCGAGCAGCAGGTGCGCTGGTACGAGGCCGTCGAGCGCATCCCCGACGGCCCGACCACGCGGCTCATGCAGGAGGTGGCCAAGCAGTACGGCATGGTCATCGTCGTCCCCATCTACGAGGAGGAGATCACCGGCCTCTACTACAACTCGGCCGCGGTCATTGACGCCGACGGCCGCTACCTCGGCAAGTACCGCAAGAACCACATCCCGCACGTCGCGCCCGGCTTCTGGGAGAAGTTCTACTTCCGCCCCGGCAACCTCGGCTACCCGACCTTCGAGACGGCCTACGCCCGCGTCGGCGTCTACATCTGTTACGACCGCCACTTCCCCGAGGGCGCGCGCGCGCTCGGCCTGAACGGCGCGGAGATCGTCTTCAACCCTTCGGCCACGGTCGCCGGCCTCTCCGAGTATCTGTGGAAGCTGGAGCAGCCCGCCCACGCCGTCGCCAACGGCTACTTCGTCGGGGCCATCAACCGCGTCGGCCACGAGCAGCCGTGGGACATCGGCGAGTTCTACGGCCAGAGCTACTTCTGCGACCCGCGCGGGCAGATCGTCGCCGAGGCCCCGCGCGACGCCGACCACCTCGTGGTCGCCGACCTCGACCTCGACAAAATCCGCGAAGTCCGCAACACGTGGCAGTTCTTCCGCGACCGCCGCCCCGACACCTACGGCCCGCTCGTCGCGGACTGAAATCAAGTTTCGGGATCCGAGTTCCGGGCTCCGGGTTACAATCCGGGCCGGCTCTCCCCTCACGAACCGGAACCCGGAACCCGACGCCCGAAGCCCGAAACTTATGTCTTCCAACCACCAATCGCCGCTCGACGCGGCGCAGATCGAGCGTAACTTCGCCGAGATCGCGCCGCCTCTGACCGAGGCCGAGGCGCTCTTCGAGGCGCACCGCTGCCTCTACTGCTTCGACGCCCCGTGCGCGCGCGCCTGCCCGACGCACATCGACGTGCCGGCCTTCATCAAGAAGATCGCGACCGGTAACCTCAGGGGCTCGGCCCGCGTCATCTTCGACGCCAACCCCGTCGGGGCCACCTGCGCGCGCGTCTGCCCGGTCGAGGCCCTCTGCGAGGGCGCGTGCGTCGAGAAGACGCTGCTGAAGAAGCCCATCGAGATCGGGCGGCTCCAGCGCTTCGCCACCGACTCCGCGATGCGGTCGGGGCGCGAGCTGTTCAGGGCGGGCGAGCCCAACGGCAAGTCGGTCGGCGTCGTCGGCTCCGGCCCGGCCGGGCTCTCCTGCGCCGCCTACCTCGCCCGCCTCGGCTACGACGTGACCGTCTACGACAAAAAGCCTCTGCCGGGCGGCCTCGACACCTACGGCATGGCCGAGTACAAGATGCGGCAGAGCACCTCGGTCGAGGAGGCCGAGATGGTCGCGCGCCTCGGCGTCAGGTTCCGCCTGAACACGGCCGTCGGCCGGGAGGTGACGCTCGCCGAACTCGAAGCCGCGCACGACGCCGTCTTCCTCGGCGTCGGCCTCGGGCGCACGGCCCGGCTCGGCGTCCCCGGCGAAGAGCTCGAAGGCGTCCACGACGCGCTCAACTTCATCGAGCGCGTCAAGACGCGCGACTGGGCGAGCGTGCCCGTGGGCCGCACCGTCGCCGTCATCGGCGCGGGCAACACGGCCGTGGACGCCGCCACGCAGGCCCGCCGCCTCGGGGCCGAGCGCGTGCTGATGATCTACCGCCGCTCCGAGCGCGAGATGCCCGCCTTCCCCTACGAGTACGAGTTGGCGAAGCGGGACGCCGTCGAGTTCCTGTGGCAGACCGCGCCGGTCGAGCTCCTGCCCGGCGGCGACGGCGGCGCGCGCGTCGGCGCGCTGCGCTGCGTGAGGATGGAGTTGGGCGAGGCGGACGAGTCGGGCCGCCGCGCGGCCGCGCCCGTCGCCGGCTCCGAATTCATCGTCCCCGCCGACATGGTCATCAAGGCGCTCGGCCAGCAGAAGCTCCGCGACTTCCTCTCCGGCATCCCCGGCGTCGAGCTCGACGCGGCGGGCCGCGTCAAAGTTGACGCGGGGACGATGCGAACCGGCAACCCCAAATTCTTCGCCGGCGGCGACTGCGTCAACGGCGGCCGCGAGGCCGTCGACGCCGCCCAGATGGGCAAGCTCGCCGCGCGCGGCATCCACGAGTCGCTGACCGGCGAGGCGGTCGAGTTCGCCGGCCTTCGCTGAAGCGAAGGCGTAGGCACCGGAGGTCAAGACGATGGCTGATTTGAGTGTGAATTTCGCCGGCATCGAGTCGCCGAACCCTTTCTGGCTGGCGTCGGCCCCGCCGACGAACATGGGGTCGATGGTGGAGCGCGCGTTCGACGCGGGGTGGGGCGGGGCCGTGTGGAAGACTCTGGGCGAGCCGATCCGCAACGTCTCGTCGCGGCTCGCCTCGATCGACGGCGCGCAGCAGCGCATGATCGGCCTCAACAACATCGAGCTCATCACCGACCGCCCGCTCGACGTGAACCTGCGCGAGATCGCCGAGTGCAAGCGCAGGTACCCGAAGCACGCGCTCATCGTCTCGCTGATGGTGGAGTCGAGGCGCGAGGCGTGGCACGAGATCGTCAAGCGCGTCGAGGACACGGGCGCCGACGGCGTGGAGCTGAACTTCGGCTGCCCGCACGGGATGAGCGAGCGCGGGATGGGGTCGGCGATGGGGCAGGTTCCCGACTACACCTGCATGGTCACGGAGTGGGTCAAGGAGGTCGCGCCCTTCCCCGTCATCGTCAAGCTCACGCCGAACGTGACGGCCATCAACCCGCCCGCCCGCGCGGCCGTGCGCGGCGGGGCCGACGCGCTCTCCCTAATCAACACCATCAACTCGGTGATGGGCGTCAACCTCGACACCTTCGTCCCGCACCCGAACGTCGCCGGCAAGGCCGCGCACGGCGGCTACTGCGGCCCGGCCGTCAAGCCCATCGCGCTCAACATGGTCTCGGAGCTGGCGCGCGACCCCGAGGTCGGCGTGCCCATCAGCGGCATCGGCGGCATCTCGACGTGGCGCGACGCGGCCGAGTTCTTGCTGCTCGGCGCTTCGACCGTGCAGGTCTGCACGGCCGTCATGCACTACGGCTACCGCGTCGTCGAGGACATGATCGACGGGCTGTCGAACTACCTCGACGAGAAGGGCTTCCCGAGCGTCAACGACATCATCGGCCGCTCGTCCCCGCGCGTCACCGACTGGGGCAACCTCGACCTCAACTACAAGACGGTCGCGCGCATCGACCACTCGAAGTGTATCCGCTGCAACCTCTGCCACGTGGCCTGCGAGGACGGCGCGCACCAGTGCATCCCGCTCGTCGCGCAGCCCACCGGCGAGCGCCTGCCCGTCGTGGACGAGCACGAGTGCGTCGGCTGCAACCTCTGCTACCTCGTCTGCCCCGTCCCCGGCTGCATCTCGATGGTGCGCCTCGACGACGGCAGCCGCCCCCTCACGTGGCGCGAGCTGACGGCCGCGCAGGAGCCGCCGCCCGCCTCGGGCGACTGAGGGCGGTCGCGCGCACGCGGTAAAAATTCGGAGGGGGCGGAGACTCAAGTCTCCGCCCCCTCGGGCCTTTGGTAACCGCCCCCGAAGCGGGCCGGTTACGGGGTGTCGATGCGGACGATGGTGGTGGCGTGCGTCGTCGCGTTCTCCCTGTAGACGATCGAGCCGAGGTACTTCGTGGCCGGCGCGAGGCCCGACCAGCTCAGGCTGACGGCCGAGGTCGCCCCGTTCACCGCCGAGGCGGGGCCGGCGAGGGTCATGTTGCCCGCGTCGGCCGAGCCGAGCAGCCACGAGAAGAGCGTGTAGTTGGCGCCGGGGCCGCCCGCCGTCTCGTCGGTCTGCCAGCCGTGGACGTAGACCGTGTAGGTTCCGGCCGCGGGGTTGACGAGGTTGACCGCCTCGGCCGAAGTGCTGCCGCCGCTGTTGCCGACGAGCGCGCCGGAGCCGTTGTAGACGTAGAGGTCGAGGTCGTCGGCCCCGTCCGTGAAGTCGTCGAAGAGGGCGATGCGCGCGTAGGTCGTGCCCGCCGGGATGACGACGGTGTGGGCGGTGACGCCGGCGTTGCCCGGCGACGCCGGGTTGGCCGTGTTGAAGCTGTTGTCGGGGTCGTCCGTCACGAAGGCGGCGGCGGTCGCGGCCGGGACGAGGCCGCGCTTGTCGAGCGCGAGCGCGCCCGCGTAGCCGGTCGTGATGTTCCAGTTGAGCGAGCCGGCCGCGCCCGCGCCCGAGCGCTCCGCGGGGGCCGCGAGGGCGACCGAGCGGACGGCGATCTGGCTGCGGACGTTGTGCGTGCCGTCAGACCACGTCAGCGACCCGAAGCGGAAGGTGTTGAACGGGGCGTTCGTCCGCGTGATGGTCGCCGTGTAGGTCTGCGTCGCGCCGGGCGCGACGGTGAACGAGGTCGGGCTGACCGCGACGGCGAAGCCCGCGGGCGCGACCACCGTCGCCGTGTAGGTCGCGGCCGTCGCGCCGACGTTCTTGACGGTGCGCGTCAGCGTCTGGACGCCGGCCAAGTCGCCGACGGCGAGCGAAGGCTGGTTCAGGTCGCTCGCGTCGAGGGCCGGGACGGACGGGTCGGCGGCGCAGCAGAGGCCCTGCCCCTTGAGGAAGGCGAGGTAGTCGGCGAGGCCGGCGTCGTAGACGAGGCCGGGGTCGGCGGCGAGGTTCGGCCGCACCTGACCCGCGCCGATGTTGAACGGGCTGGTCGTCGAGAGGGCCGCCGGGTTGGCCGTCGTGGCGATGGCCGAGCGCATGGCCGCGGGCGACCAGTCGGGGTGGGCCTGCGTCAGCAGCGCGGCGATGCCGGCCACGTGCGGCGAGGCCATCGAGGTGCCGCTGAGGAGGTCGAAGAGTCTGCCGCCGTTGCCCGGGGGGGCCACCGCCGCGAGGATGTCCGTGCCGGGGGCCATGAAGTCGGGCTTGAGGATGTCGCCGCCGCCGGCGAGGCTCGGGCCGCGCGACGAGGAGGCCGCGATGTCGGGGGCCGGGGCCGTCAGGCTCACCACGCCCTGCGCGATCGAGGCCGTGGCCGCCGCGCCCGCGTTGATGACGTAAGCCGCGACGGCCGGCCCGTCGAGGTTGCTGAGGTGGACGGTCGGGACGGAGTGGAGGTCGGCGTTGAGCGTGTTCGCCGTGACGTTCGCCAGAATCATGCCGACGCCGCCCGCGTTCAGAACCGCGAGGCTCTTATCGACGCGGGCGTTGGCCGCCACGGGCGTCGGGCCGCCGCGCTCGCAGAGGACGATCCTGCCGGCGACCTTCGCCGGGTCGAGCGCGGGCAGGTTGCCGATGGTCGGGTCGGCGGAGAAGCACTGGCGGACGAGGTCGGGGTGCGCGCCGGCCGCGCCGGCGTCCTGCGCGCGGACGACCGGGGCGGGGCCGACGCCGGGCGTCAGCGAAGCGCCGTTGTAGGTCGAGTTGTTGCCGAGCGTGACCGAGCCGGCGCCGGTGCGGTTGTGCGTGCCGTTGGCGGTGGCGGCGAGCCACGGGCTGATGTGCGCGACGGTGGTGGCCGTCGGGCCGTTGTTGCCGGCCGAGGTGGAGACGAAGACGCCGGCGTCGGCCGCGTTGAGGTAGGCGATCTCGACCGCGTCGAGGTAGTTCGTCCGCGTGCCGCTGATCGAGTAGTTGATCACGTCAACGCCGTCGGCGACGGCCTGATCGATGGCGGCGACGCTGTCGGAGGTGTTGGCCCCGCAGCCGCCCGCGCCGTTGTCCCAGCAGACCTTGTAGACCGCGATGCGCGCCCGCGGGGCGATGCCGCTGGTCGTGCCGAGGGCCGAGGCGAGGCCGGTGATGGCCGTGGCGTTGTTGCCGCCGGCCGTCGAGGCGGTGTGCGAGCCGTGGCCGTTGAAGTCGCGGGCCGAGAGGAACTCGTGTTCGAGCACGGTCTCGATGCCGCGCCCTTCGTAGAAATACTGCGCGCCGATCAGCTTCTGGTTGCAGTCGGAGGCCGTGAACTGCTCGCCGGGGGTGCACTTGCCGTGCCAGCCCGGAATCTGCTGGTAGCCGAGCTTCCCCGTCTGGCCGTTCGGGCCGACGCCCGTGCGGTCGGTGAAGCTCGGGTGCTCGGGCCAGACGCCCGAGTCGATGACGCCGATGATGACATCCTCGCCGGCGACGCCGACGCCGCCCAACTGGTTCCAGAGGCCGGTGCCGGGGGCGTCGAGGCCGAGGAAGGCGGGCGTCGAGGCGGTGTCCATCGTGTACTCGCGGTCGGCCTCGACCGCGACGACGCCGGGCGTCGAGGCGAGCTTGGCGGCCTGCGCGCCGGTCAGCTCGGCCGTGAAGCCGTTGAAGCTGTAGCGGTAGTCGTAGAGCTTGCGCCCGCCGCCGACCTTGCCGAGCGCCGCGTCGTGACGCGAGTCGAGGTAGGCGGCGTACTTGACCACGTCGGCGCTTTTCGGGTTGATCTTCGCGCCCTTCGCGGGCTTGGTGGCGCGCAGGCCCGGCACGCCGCCCCGGTAGGCGACGACGGGGTCGTCGGACATGCGGACGACGTACTTGCCGGAGGCGCTCTTGGCCGAGGCCGAGGTTCCCCTCACGTTCGGCGCGGAGTCGGACGGCTCTTCGACGGTGACCTGCACGCGCGCCGGGACGGCGAGGCCCATGAAGAGGCCGAGCGCGACGGAGGCGGTGAGGAGGATTTTGATTTTACGCATCTTGGACATCTGGGGAATTTCCTTTCGGCAAGGCGGCGCGAAAGCCTTCGCGCGGCGCGGCACAGAGTGTGTGGGGCGCAGGGCGGGAAGAGGCCGGCTACTCCTGCGCGTGCGTAAGCTTCGGAATCCGTTCAGCCCGGCGGCCGGGGATCGCTTGCGGTGTCGGCGCGCGGGCGAACGCGGGCCGCGCGTGAAAGACGTTTTGAGGTTTTGAGGTTTACCTGCCGTCGGGGCTACCTTCGGCGAAGGGCCAGCAAGAGCGAGGCCGGCAGAGTAAAACAAGCAGCCCCGCCTGTCAAACGGCCGCGCGGCCGGGCCGGACTTTTTTTCGGCGCGGCCGCGCGGCGGGGGAAAAAAGGAGGGGCCGGCGCGTGTCGCGCGCCGGCCCCTCGTTCTCAGCAGCCGGGCGGGAGCCCGGGCCGCGTGCGGTTACGGGATGCTCGCCCCGGCGGCGCAGCTCTGGATGGCGGACTTCTGCGCGCCGGTGATGAGGCCAGCCTTCTTCAGCGCGTTCGTCAGGTGCGAGACGCTGCTCACGAACTGGCCGTGGTTGCCCGCGGCCTCGCCGAGCTGCTGAATCTTGTCGGCCAACGTGCAGCCGTCGGTGAACAGGAAGTTCGGCGAGCCGCTGTCGCAGCCGGCGATGGAGACCGTCGGGCTGAGGTCGGAGTTGGGGTCGCAGTCGGCGGCGTCGGCCGCGCCGTCGTTGTCGGCGTCGGCGAACCAGCCCACGTCACGCATCAGCTCCAGCGTCAGGTCGTCCGGGGCCTTGAGGTTGTGCGTCAGGTCGGCGCTGATGAACGGCTCCATCAGCAGGTTGCGGCTGGCGACGGTGTCGTAGTGCGAGCCCGACGAGCCGCCCGAGACGGGGAACGGCATGTAGAGGCGGACGCGGCCGAGCTGGTCGGCCCCGGCGCGGATGCTGTTGTCCTTGCCGAGGGAGACGCTGACGCCGCCGCCCAGCTGGCCGAGGATGGTGAGGCCGTCGGGGCGCGTGATGCTGACGGACGGGATGGTGATCTGCGGCCCGAAGACCGGGTCGGTCGCCATCGTCGAGGGGCCGGCGGCGGCGTTGGCCGCCTGATTGTAGATGATCGCGCCGATGGCCCCGGCCTGCTGCGCGTTGAACACCTTCTGCGTGAAGCCGCAGAGGCCGCGCTCGATGAGCGCGATCTTGCCGGCGACGGCCGCGGCGTTGGCGAACGGGCTGCACCCGTCGGTCGTGGTGCCGGCGGCGAGCGGCGGCGCGGGCGGCTCGGCCGCGTCGACGGCCGCCACCACGCTGCCGACCACGGGGCTGGGCAGGCTGGCGAGCTGCGTGCCGAAGTTGGCCGGCCCGAACTGGTAGGCCCCGGCGATCGAAGCCGGCGAGAGCACGCGGGCTTCGGGGCTGCCGAGGACGAGCACGCTCGGCGCGGCGTTCGTCACGTTCGCGCCGTCCCAGACGACGCGGCCGTAGCGGACGGCCGACTGCTGGCGCTGCGCCTGCGTCATGTCGCTCCAGTGCAGGCCGTTGGTGGTGTCGAGCGTGAAGTGCGAGAAGACGTCGGTCTGGAGCGGGTAGAAGCGGCCGCCGTCGGTGAAGTTGCCGAGGTTCGCGCCCGTCGACTCGTTGACGAAGTTCTGGAAGCCGAGGCCGTGGCCGAACTCGTGCAGGAGGACGGTGACGAGGTCGTTGAGCGGGCCGTGGTTGCCGTCGAGGCCGAGGTAGAAGTTGAAGTTCGAGCTGAACTGCGCGTTGATGTCGGGCGCGGTCGCGTCGAGGTCGCGGCCGGCGCGCTTGTCGGCGAGGGCCGAGCTGTGCCACGTCTGCGGGAAGATCGGGCCGGGGAAGAGGCCGCTCGGGGTGAAGTCGGAGAAGACGTCCCACGCGCCGGCGCTGCCGAGCACGCCGGGGCCGAGCGGGTTGAAGGCCGCGACGATGAAGATCGGCTCGGGGCTGTCGATGGTCTGGCCCCAGATGTTGGCGGCGTGCTGGAAGGCGATCTGGCGCTGCTGGCCGAGCGTGGTGCCGTTGTTGCCGCCGACGGGCGCGGCCGGGGTCGGGTCGTTGAAGCCCTCGTTGGGGCCGTCGGCGTTGATGATGAAGATCGTGGCCCCGGCGTGGGCGCGCTCGGCGCCGGCGACGAGGAGCACGAACAGGGCGAGCAGGGCGAAGGGGGTTTTAAAGGTTTTCATTTCGTCGTTTCTCCTTACTGCGCCTGCTCAGCGCCCGCTTCCACGAGGCCGAGGAACTCGGCGGCGGCGTCGAAGCTGCTCACGCACTTGATTTCCATCGTGCCGTCGGCGCGCGGGCGGGCCAGCGTGACGCTGCCGAAGCGGCCTTCGAGCGTCACCTGCTTGGTGCCGTCGGGGAGCGTCTTGGCGGCGAGGCCCTCGGTCGAGCGGTTCGTCATCACGAGGAGCTGGTCGACGAGCGCCTTCGTCTCCTCGGCCGTCGGCTTGCGCGCCCGGCCCGTCTGCTGGTCGACGGTCAGCTCGCGGGTGGCGACGTAGGTCTTGTTGTTGGCGGGGCGGGGGGCGGCCTTCGGCGTCTTGAGCCGGCCTTGACCCTGCCGGGACGCTTGCGTCAGGACGACGCCGAGGCCGAGCGCCAGCGTGACCGTCGCGAGGATCGCGAACAGGCGGCGCTTCCGGGAGATATTCCTGCGTACGTTACTCATCTCTGTTTGGACTCCTTATGGGGTGGCAGAGTTACGGTTAGGTTGCGGGTTTGCGCGAAATCCTTCCGGGTATGAAGGCGGCCCCGCGGCGGCGCTCAGGGCGGGCGTCGGGTCGGGGGAGCCCGCGGCGGGCGGATGATGACGAAGAGACGGTAAGCTCCACGGACAAGTATCCACTTCTTCGGGTCAGGGGCGCGCGAGAGAGACGCGGGGGGCGCGCCGAAAAAGTCGATGTCGAGTTTTAGGGCTTTTACCCGAGGCCGAACTACCCTCGGCGACAGGCCGGCGAACGATGTGCGCCGCAGAGTAAAGCACGGCCGGCCGCCTGTCAAACGGCCGCGCGCGCCGGCGCCAACTTTTTTCGCCGCGCCCCGGCCCGCGCGCCGGCCTACACCCGGCGCGGGCCTCGTGCTTTCGCTTGGTCTGAGGGCTTATAAACGGCTAATACTTAAATCTTCCACGACCCGCGGCCCGCGCCGCAGCCCGCGCGTGTCGGCGGCGCCGGGGACGGCTCGGGCCGCCGCCGTCAGGTCTCACAGAGGAGGGTTTCGAGCCGCTGCCGGCGAACGCCGTAGAACTCTTTGAGCTGTCGGAACTGGGCGAGCGCCTCGTCGCGGTCGGGGGGCGCGCCCTTCGCCAGCACGCCGGCGATCATCGTGTTCTTGCGCGTGTGCTCGGTGGAGATGAACTCGAAGACCTTGACGCGGTAGCCGGCCGCTTCGAGCAGCAGCGCGCGCAGCGAGTCGGTGACGGCCTCGGCCTCGCGTTCGAGCAGGATGCCGTGGCGCAGCACGGCGCGCAGCGGGCCGGGCGCGGCGAGCTGCGGGCGCAGCTCCTTGTGGCAGCACGGCGCGGTGATGATGACCGAGGCCCCGGCCCGCACGCCCTTGTAGAGCGCGTCGTCGGTGGCCGTGTCGCAGGCGTGCAGCGCGATGAGGAGGTCTGTCGGCGGCGGCTCGAACTCTTCGATCAGGCCGCGGACGAAACGCAGGCGCGCGAAGCCCGCCTCGGCCGCGACGCGGTTGCAGAGTTCGACCAGCTCGGCGCGCGCCTCGACGCCCATCACCTCCGCCCTCACGCCCGCGCGTTCGAGGAAGTCGTAGACGGCGAAGGTCAGGTAACCTTTGCCCGCGCCCATGTCCACGACCGAGACCCCTTCGCGCCCGGCCAGCGGCGACGAGGCCACGAGGTCGCCGACGATCTCGACGAAGCGGTTAATCTGGCGGAACTTGTCGCCCGCCCCGGCGCGCACCTCGCCGCGCTCGTCCGTCACGCCCAGCGCGCGCAGGTAGACGTTGCCCCGCGGCTCGACGGCGCGCCGCTTGCGCCGCTCGTGCCCGGCCGTCGCGGCCTCCTTGAAGGTCGGCCGCCCGCGCACGAGTCGCGCCTCGCCCCGCCGGTTGAACTCGATCCGCAGATCGTTTTCGAGCGTGAAGAGGTGGCCGCCGAGGAACCGCGCGCCGAGCAGCTCGCGGACGGCGGCGACGCCTTCGGGGACGGGGCGGTTCTTGACCACGTCGCGCGTCCGGTAGCGGCTGAGGAAGGAGAGGCGGGCCTCGCCGCGGACGGCCAGCGGGCGGACGTAGACGTTCTTCAAGTCCGCCTCGGCCCCGCGCGGCTTGGCCAGCGTGAGCTTGACGAACGAGCCCGCGGCGAGGCTCGCTTCCAGCGCGGCGATGAACTGTTCGAGGTTAGCTTCGGCCACGCGGGGATTCTAAATCAAACCGGGCCGGGAGTCAGTGAAGACCGCGAACCGTGAACCGCGAATCGAAAAAGCAGTCGCCAGTCGTCACTCATCAGTTCTTCGCCTTTACCGATGACTGACGACTGACGGCTGATAACTTCTCTTCACGATTCACGGCTTTTACCGGGCCGGCGGTCACTCGCCCTGCGGGTCGAGTTCGGCCAGCAGGCGGGGGATTTCGTCGGGCAGCTCGCGCGCGAGGAAGCCGAGCGGGCCGACGCGCGCGGCCAGACGCTCGCCCGCCAGCGCGTGCAGGTGGACGCCCCACGCCGCCGCCCGCAGAGGCTCCGCGCCGCGCGCCACGAGCCCCGCGACGCAGCCCGC
>DATMVI010000029.1:0-5878 GCA_035563275.1 Pyrinomonadaceae bacterium | reverse complement strand
GCCGGCGATGAGCGTGCGGCGAATCTTGACGGGCGAGAGCCAGTTGAAGTGGAAGTTGGCGATCAGCGAGTCGTCGAAGCGGAGCTGGACGTAGGCGATGTTCTCCAGCCCCGGCTCGATGTGGCAACTGCCCGTGGCCGTGAGCGCCGTGGGCGTGCGGCCGACGACGTGGTCCATGATCGAGAGGTCGTGCGGCGCCAAGTCCCAGACGACGTTAACGTCGTGCTGGAAGAGGCCGAGGTTGATGCGGACGGAGTCGAAGTAGAGCAGGTCGCCGACCTCGCCCGCGGCGACCAGCTCCTTGATCCGGCGCACCGCGCCCGTGTAGATGAAGGTGTGGTCGACCATCAGCGTGAGGCCGCGCCGCTCGGCCAGCGCGATCAGCTCCTCGGCCTCGCGGGCGCTCGCGGTCAGGGGCTTCTCGACGAGGACGTGCTTGCCGGCTTCGAGGGCGCGGCGGGCGAAGGGGTAGTGGGTGGCGACGGGCGTGGCGATGACGAGGGCGTCGAGGCGCGGGTCGTCGAACAGCTCGCCGCAGTCGGCCGTGGCGCGCGCGGCCGGGTAGCGGCGCGCGACCTTCTCCAGCCGCCGCGCGTCGCGGTCGCAGACCCAGCGCAGCTCCGCCGCCTCGCTCTCGGCGAAGTTGCGGATCAGGTTCGGCCCCCAGTAGCCGCAGCCGATAACGCCGACGGAGATGGGCATAAGAAAGGGTAGACGGTAGACAGTAGTCAGTAGCCAGTAGACAGTAGAAAAGAGCTTCGGTATCGAGCCGTCAGCGTGTCGGCGTCAACAGCCTCGGCGCGGAGCGCCTGCTGGCTACTGACTACTGACTACTGACTACTGTCTACTGACTACTGTCTACTCATTACTGCGCTTTCAATCGCCTCGGCGACGCGCGCGAGTTGGGAGTCGGCCAGCTCGGCGTACATCGGGAGCGAGAGGACGCGGCGCGCCTGCCGCTCCGCCTCGGGGAAGTCGCCTTCGCGGTGGCCGAGCGCGGCGTAGGCGGGTTGCAAGTGGACGGGCACGGGGTAGTGTATGCCGGTCTGGACGCCCGCCTCGCTCAGGCGTTTCTGCAACTCGTCGCGCGCGCCCGATTCGACGACGAAGAGGTGGTAGACGTGCCCGCCCGCGGGCGCTTCGGCCGGGAGCCGGAGCGCGCCGGCCCCTTCGAGCGGGGCGAGCAGCTCGCGGTAGCGCGCGGCGTGCGCGCGCCGCCGCTCGTTCCACGCGTCGAGGTGGCAGAGCTTCACGCCGAGCACCGCCGCCTGAATGGCTTCGAGGCGCGAGTTGTAGCCGACGATCTCGTGCCGGTACTTCCGCGGCGAGCCGTGGTCGCGCAGCAGGCGGAGGCGGCGCGCGACCTCCGCGTCGTTCGTCACGACCGCCCCGCCCTCGCCGTACGCGCCGAGGTTCTTGCCGGGGTAGAAGCTGAAGCAGCCGGCGCGGCCGAGCGTGCCGACGCGGCGGCCCTTGTAGAGCGCGCCGTGCGCCTGCGCCGCGTCCTCTATCACGAAGAGGCCGCGGCGCGCCGCGATGTCGGCGACCGGGTCGAGGTCGGCGGCGCGGCCGTAGAGGTGCACGGGGATGACGGCGCGGGTGCGCGGCGTGACGGCGCGCTCGACGCTGCCGGCGTCGAGGTTGGAGGTCTCGGGGTCGCAGTCCACGAAGACGGGCGTCGCGCCCGCGGTCGAGACGGCCTCGGCGGTGGCGAAGAAGGTGTTGGCCGGGACGATCACCTCGTCGCCGGCCCCGACGCCGCAGGCCGCGAGCGCCAACTGAATCGCGTCCGTCCCGTTCGCCACGCCGACGCAGAACTCGGCGCCGACGTAGGCGGCGAACGCCCGCTCGAACTCCTCCACCTCCGGCCCGAGGATGAAGGCCGAGGCGTCGAGCACGCGCCGGATCGCCTCGTCAACCTCCGGCTTAATCGCCCTGTACTGGGCCTGTAAATCTACGAAGGGAACCGTCATAAAAAAAAGCGGCGGCGGGCGGCGGGCGGCGACCGAGAGCTTGCCTCCGACCCGCCGCCCGCCGCCCGTCACCCGGCATTCGTCAGCGTCTTGATGACTCTCGCGGGGTTGCCGGCGACGACCGCGCCGGCCGGTACGTCGCGGGTGACGACCGCGCCCGCGCCGACGACGGCGCGCTCGCCGATCTCGACGCCGCAGAGCACGGTGGCGTTCGAGCCGACGCTGGCGCCGCGGCGGACGAGCGTCGGCTCCAGCCGCCAGTCCTCCTCGGTCTGCGGCGCGCCGTCGGCCCGCGTGGCGCGCGGCAGGCGGTCGTTGATGAACATCACGCCGTGGCCGATGAAGACCTCGTCCTCGATGGTCACGCCCTCGCAGATGAAGGTGTGGCTCGAAATCTTGCAGCGCGCCCCGACGCGCGCCCCGCGCTGGATTTCGACGAAGGTGCCGACGCGCGTCTCGTCGCCGATGGCGCAGCCGTAGAGGTTGACGAAGCGGTGGAGGCGGACGCCGCGCCCGAGCACGACATCGGCCGCGACGGACGAGAACTCCGGCCCCATCAGCGAGCCCCCGCGCGGCCGCCGCCCGCCGGCTCGGCCCCCTCGGGCGCGCCCTCGTCCTCGGGCGCGTAGTAGTTCGAGGCGTAGTAGTTCGAGTAGTAGTAGTAGTCGGTGCCGCCCATCTGCACGTTGTTGAGGACGATGCCGAAGATGTGCGCGCCCACGTCCTGCAACTGCTGCTTGGCGCGGCGCACGACGGCCCGCGAGGAGCGCCCGCCGTGGACGACGAGCATCACGCCGTCGACCATCGTCGAGAGGATCGAGGCGTCGGTGAAGGAGATGGCCGGCGGCGAGTCGATGACGATGTGCGTGAAGTGCTCCGAGAGCTGGTAGAGGAGCTTGCGCATCTCGTCGGAGCCGAGCAGCTCGGCCGAGTTCGGCGGCACCGGCCCCGAGGTCAGCACCTTGAGGTTCGGCAGCCGGTCGTAGGTCTGGATGAGGTCGCTCACGCGCGACTCGCCCGACAGGTAGTTGGTCACGCCGCGCCCGTTCGGCATGCCGAAGTGGGCGTGGACGCGGGGCCGGCGCAGGTCGCAGTCGAGGACGAGCACGTCGGCCCCGGTCTGCGCCAGCATCGTCGCGATGTTGACGACCGTGGTGGTCTTGCCCTCGGAGGGCTGGCTCGAAGTGACGAGCACGGTCTTCGGCGGCTGGCCGGCCGACGAGAGCAGGAGCGAGGTGCGGAGGTGGCGGTACGCCTCGGCCACGGGCGAGCGCACGTCCTCGATGAGGGCGAGCGCGGTGGCGTCGCCGGGGGTGGCGGCCGGCGCGGGGGCGCGGCCGATCAGGCGGCGCGCCTCGCGCGGGGCCGGGATGAGCGCCAGCGTCGGCAGGTGGAGGTGGCGGTCAACGTCCTCGACCGACTTAGCGTGTCGTCGAGGTAGTCGAGCAGGAAGGCGAGGCCGACGCCGACGCCGAGGCTGAGCAGCAGCGCGATGATGATGTTGCGCACGCGCGGCGGCCCGATGGGCGAGCGCGGCGTGCGCGCCTCCTCGACCTGCGAGACGTTGCCGTCGGAGCGTTGCGGCCCGAGCACCTTCACCTCGTTCAACCGCTGCATGTAGAGGTTGAGGTTCTGCCGGTCGGTCTCGATGGACTGGTTGAGGTCTTTGAGGCCCATCTCGGCCACGCTCTGCGTGTTGGCCCGGCCGCGCTCGGTGTGGTAGGAGGAGCTCAGCTGCCGCTCCTTCTGCACGGCCGACTCGTACTGGGCCTTCATCCGCGTGACGATCTCGCCGGGGGCCTGCTGCAACTCTTCCCTGAGGCGGGCGAGCTGCCGGTCGATCTTCTGCACGCCGGGCCACTGCTCGGTGTAGTTGACGAGCAGGGACGCGCGCTCCTGCTCCAGCTTGCTGATCTGCTCGCGCAGGCGGCGGACGTTCTCGTCCTTCTGCACCTCGGGGATGGCCCACATGTCGCCCGAGGCGCGCGTCTTGAGCGCGGTCTGGTAGGCGGCCTCGGCCTCCTTGCGGTTCTTCTCGGCGTCCTGAAGCTGCGCGCTGTAGGTGGTCAGGCGGACGGCCGTGAAGTTCTGCCCCTCCATGTCGCCGAGCGGGAGGTCGTTCGAGCGGCGGTAGTTGATGCGGCGCTGCTCGTTGGCGTGGATGCGGGCTTGGAGGTCGACGATCTCCTTGGCGAGCACGTCCTCGGCCCGCTGCGACCCCGTGGCCTGCTCGCGGATGTCGTTCTCGCGGAAGACGGTGGCGATGGCGTTGGCCACGTCGGTGGCGATGCGCGGGTCGGTGTGGCGGAAGTAGATGTTGACGAGGTTCGTGTACTCGATGGGCGTGACGGTCAGGCTGCTGCGGAAGGCGGCCTCGTAGGGTTCGAGCTTGAGGGCCATCTCGGGCGGGACGGCGTCGGCGTTGAGCTCCGTGTCGTTGACGACGGGCACGGACGCCTCGTCCTGCTGCGGGGCGGGCGCGGCCTGCCCGCCGGCGACCGAGCGGCGCAGCGCGGCGATGATGCCGGTGCCGCGGTACGAGCCGAGGAACGAGGGGTTGTTGTGCAGGTCGAGGCGCAGGATGACCTGCCGGGCCAGCTTCTGTGTGGTCAGCTTCTTGAACTGCGTGTTCCAGTATTTGGAGTCGTTGCGGATGATGAACTGGTCGGTGCCGCGGCCGGTCGAGAGGACGTTGCCGGGGTTCTTCTGCTCGATCTGGATGACGGTGTGCGCCTCGTAGATCGAGGGCATCCGGTACATCTGGATGGCGACGAGCGAGGTGACGACGACCATCAGGCTGAGGATGAGCCACTTGCGCTTGAGGAGGACGGCGAGGTACTCGCGCAGGTGGGCCGGCTCGTGCGGCGCGGCGGTGACGCCGGGGAGGGGCTGGGTCAGGTCACGCAGCGGGCGGTCGAGCGGCTCGGGCGTTAGCGGCAGCAGGCGGTTATCTTGCGACATCATCTTTCTTAACTTCTTCCTGTGCAGAAACTAGAGTCCATCGGGGAAGGGGGCTTCCGAGCGCGTAATGATAACAGAGACCGGCGAGAGGGCAAATCGTTCAGATGCAGGTTTTGGGCTGAAAGATTGTCGGTTTTAGATTTTTGATTCGCGATTTAAAGGGGCGCGCGCGCCGCCCGCCGGCCGCGAATCGAAAATCGGAAATCAAAACTCCCCCGTGAACTCGGCGAGCGCGTCGCGCCAGTCGCGCAAGGGGGCGAGCCCGATGGCCTCGGAGAGCAGGCAGCGCAGGCGCGAGTTCCGGGGGCGCGGGGCGGGGCGGTCGAGCGAGTCCATCGAGACCGGCTCGATGCCTCCCTCGCCCGCGCCGAGCAGCCCGGCCGCGGCGCGCGCGAAAGTCTCGAAGCTCGCCCCCTCGCCCGCGCCCGCGACGTGGTAGACGCCGGGCAGGTCGAGCCCGGCCAGCTCGCGCAGGCGCGCCGCGAGGTCGGGCGCGTAGGTCGGCGTGCCGTAGGCGTCCGAGATGGGCTTGAGGGGGCGGCCGCCGCGCAGGAGTCCCGGCATCTGGCTCAGGAAGTTGCGCCCGCCGGGGCCGAAAATCCAGCCCGAGCGCACCACGACGGTGCGCGCCGAGGCCATCTGCGCGCGCCGCTCGCCTTCGAGCTTGGCCGCGCCGTAGGCGCTCGCCGGGTGCGGGTCGTCGCGCTGCGTGTAGAAGCCTTCCTTGCGCCCGTCGAAGACGTAGTCGGTCGAGATGGTGACGAGCGAGGCGCCGACCGAGCGCGCGGCCCCGGCGAGGATTTCGACGCCGCGGGCGTTGACGAGGAAGGCGCGCTGCGGGTCGAGTTCGCAACCGTCCACGTCCGTCCAGGCCGCGCAGTTGAGGCAGGAGTCGGGCCGCGCCCGCTCGAAAGCCTCCAGCACCGCCCGCTCCTCGGTGATGT
>DATMVI010000028.1:0-2332 GCA_035563275.1 Pyrinomonadaceae bacterium | reverse complement strand
CGTCCTCGGCATCGTCGGGCGCGACGGCGCGCACGCCGAGTTTTTGCGGCTCCCGGCCGCGAACCTTCTGCCCGTGCCCGACGGCGTGCCGGACGAGCGCGCCGTCTTCGCTGAGCCGCTCGCGGCCGCCTGCGGCATCCTCGAACGCGCGCGCGTCGAAGCGGGGGCGAGCGTCGCGGTCGTCGGCGACGGCAAGCTCGGCCTGCTCTGCGCGCAGGCTTTGAAAGTTTTGACGGGCGCGCGCGTCGTGCTCGTCGGCAAGCACCAACCGAAGCTCGACCTCGCGGCGCGGCGCGGCGTCGAAACAGTTCTGCTGCCGGGGCTGCCGCCCTCGGCCGCCCGCGCCTTCGACCTCGCGGTCGAGGCTTCCGGCTCGCCCGCGGGCTTGCGGACGGCGCTCGGCCTCCTGCGGCCCCGCGGCACGCTCGTCCTCAAATCAACCTTCCACGGCGCGACCGAGCTCGACGCCGCGCCCGTCGTCGTGGACGAGTTGAGCATCGTCGGCTCGCGCTGCGGCCGCTTCCCGCCCGCGCTCGAACTGCTCGCGCGCGACGCCGTCGAGGTCGCCGCCATGATCCACGACGAGTTCCCCCTGTCCGACGCCGCCCGCGCCATGCGCCGCGCCGCCGAGCCGGGCGTGCTTAAAGTCCTGCTCAGACCGTAATAAAGTTTTCAGTCGCCAGCCGTCAGCCGTCAGTCTTTGCGGCCTCCGTCCTGAGCGGGCAAAGCCCGCCGCTCAAGTCCGGGCCTACACAAAACGATGACTGACGACTGACGACCGATTTCTATGAGATTGAAAACCAATCTCGGGGCGGACGCCGCGATCCTCGTGACGACGGTCATCTGGGGTTCGACGTTCGCGGTCGCGCGCGACATCCTCGACCACTGGCCGCCGCTCGCCTACCTCGCGCTGCGGCTGGGGCTGGCGACGTTGGTCTTCGCGGCGCTCTTCCCGCGCCAGTTGGCGCGCGCGGGGGGCGCGGCGTGGCGCGCGGGCGCGGCCCTCGGCCTGCTCATCGGCGTCGGCTTCCTCGGCCAGACGGCCGGGCTGCTCTACACGACGCCGGCCAAGTCGGCCTTCATCACCGGGCTGACCACGCCGCTCGTCCCCTTCGTCGCCTTCCTCCTGACGCGCGCGCGGCCGAGCCGCGAGAACATGATCGGCGTCGTCCTCGCCTCGCTCGGCGGCGCGCTCATCCTCGCGCCGGCCGGGGCCGAAGGCTTCAACACGGGCGACCTCGTCACGCTCAGCACCACGCTGCTCTTCGCCACGCACATCACCCTGCTCGGCCGCTTCGCGCGCCGCTTCGACGCGCGGCAGTTGAGCGTGCTCCAGATCGGCGTGGCCGCGGCGCTGCTCGGCGCGGCGTGGGGCGGGCTGCGCCTCTACGCGGCGGCCGGCGGCCAGCTCGCGCCGGCGCTGGCGCGCGAGCTTGAGCCGCTCGTGTGGGGCGGGCGCGCCGCGTGGCAACTCGTCTACCTGTCGCTCGTCGCCACGGTCATAACCTTCCTGCTGTGGACGTGGGGGCAGGCGCGGATGTCGGCCACGCACGCCGCCATCATCTTCAGCCTCGAACCCGTCTTCGCCACGCTCTTCGCCGTCCTCGTGCGCGGCTCGGCCGAGTGGACGGGCGGCCGCGCCACGGCCGGCGCGCTCCTCGTCGTCGCCGGCGTCATCGCCTCGGAACTGCGCTGGGGTTCGCGCCGCCCGCGCGACGAAGACGAAGAGGGCGGGGAGGCGACGGCGGCGGGGGCCGCGGCCATTGACTAGTGCGGTGAGCGGGCGAAGGCGGCGGCCGTCTCACTCCGGCTTGAAATTTCTTTTCTCGGCGAGGCGGGCGATGAGGCCGTCAACGCAGGCGTCGAGGCCGCGGGCGTAGTCGCCGGCGCGGAAGTGGGGGTTCATGCGGTCGCCGATCTCTTTGACGGCGTCGTCGGGCAGGTCGGGGCGGAGGCGCTCGCTGACCTGCACGCGCCAGCGGCGGTCTTTGACGGCGAGCAGGAGCACGATGCCGCCGCCCGGCTCTGACTCGGGCGGGCCGACGCCCCAGCCGCAGGCCACCGCCAACGAGTAGTCGTTGATGTCCTCGCCGGCGGTCGTCTCGACGGTCACGACGGCCAACTCGACGTTGCCCTGCCGCTTCAGCCGCGCGAGCTTCTCTTCGAGTCGCCGCGTGACATCCTCATCGATGACGTTGGCGAAGTCGCCGACGTGACCCGGCGGCGCGGGCAGCGGGCTCTTGAGACCGGCGCACGGGCCGTCCGTCCGCGGCGGCGCGGTCGGCGCGGCCGTCGCGTTCGTCTGCGGCGGCGCGAGGCCGGCCGCGGGCGG
>DATMVI010000027.1:0-5528 GCA_035563275.1 Pyrinomonadaceae bacterium | reverse complement strand
GATGCGGATCAGGTCGCCGTAGGAGTTGGCGCGGCGCGCGGCCCCGGCCACGCCGCCCCGCGGCCCCGGCTTCTCCTTCGCGCCGACCTGCTGCGCCGCGTGCTGCCGGTAGCGGATGAGCGGCTCGGCGACGAAGTCCACCTCCGCCACGGACGCGACGAGCAGCGCGATCCAGCCGTCGTGGATGACGGGGAGGTCGTCGGGGATTTCGAGCACGAGTTCCCTGAACCGCGCGCGGAAGGCCATCGTCGCGCCGGTGACGTGCCAGCCCGGCAGGAGCAGGTCGGCCGCGCGCCCGCGCCTCACCATCCGCTGCTCGCGCGGCCCGAAGCCGACCAGCTCCCACAGCCTCCTGCCCGTCGGCCGCAGGCGCTCGTCCACCAGCTCGGCCTCCGTGAAGACGAGCCCGACCGACTCCCGCGCGGCGAAGCGGGCTTCGAGCCGTTCGAGCTTCGCCGGGAGCCACACGTCGTCCTGATCGGCGAGCGCGATCAGGTCGCCCGTGCAGAGCGAGACGGCGCGGCCGAAGTTGCGCGTCGAGCCGAGGTTGCGCTCGTTGACGAAGAGCCGCACGGGGAACGGCGCGCGCCCCGCGAACTCCTCGACGAGCGCGCGCGTCTCGTCGCGCGAGCCGTCGTCGCACACCACCAGTTCGTCGGGCGGCCGCGTCTGCGCCGCCACGGACGCGAGCTGCTCGGCGACGAACCGCGCCCCGTTGTACGTGCACATCGCGACTGAGAAGCGGGGGGGCATCACTCAAGAGGGGATTTCCGGTTCGCGCTCGGGGGCCGTCGGTCGCCGGTCAAGGCGAAAACTGACGGCCGGCGACCGAACCGCGAATCTAAAATCAAAAATTCCTGACTACCGTCCACCGTCCGCCGCCCTGAGGTCTTCGTCAACCATCTCGTCTACGAGCTGGCCGAAGCTGTAGCGCGGCTCCCAGCCGAGGGCCTCGCGCGCCTTCGATGAGTCGCCGATGAGCAGGTCGACCTCGGCCGGGCGGTAGAAGCGCTCGTCGATCTTCACGAAGTCTCTGTAGTCGAGGCCGGCGCGCGCGAAGGCGAGCTCGCAGAACTCGCGCACGGTGTGCGTCTCGCCGGTGGCCACCACGTAGTCGTCCGGCTCCGCCTGCTGGAGCATCAGGCGCATGGCGCGCACGTAGTCTCTGGCGTGGCCCCAGTCGCGCCGCGCTTCGAGGTTCCCGAGCCGCAGCTCGTCGGCCAGCCCCAGCTTGATCCTCGCCACCGTCGAGGTGATCTTCCGCGTCACGAACTCGTGGCCGCGCCGCGGGCTCTCGTGGTTGAAGAGGATGCCCGAGACGCAGAACATCTCGTAGGCCTCGCGGTAGTTGCGGGTCAGCTCGAAGCCGGCGACCTTGCTGATGCCGTAGGGGCTGCGGGGGTGGAAGCGCGTGGCCTCGGTCTGCGGCACGTCGGCGACCTTGCCGAACATCTCGGAGGAGCCGGCGAAGTAGAAGCGGCAGCGGGGCTGTAGCTCGCGCAGGGCGGCGAGGATGTGGTGCGTGCCGTTGATGTTGGTGTTCATCGTCGAGAAGCCGTCGGCGAAACTCTCGGCGACGAACGACTGCGCGGCGAGGTGGTAGCACTCGTCGAACTGGTGGCGGCTGAAGATGTGGAAGATCGAGGCGTAGGATTCGAGGCTCGCGGCGTGGAGCCGGACGCGGTCGAGCGCGTGGCGGATGCGGCCGAAGCGGCGGTCGGGGTCTTCGAGCGCGACGCGGCGCACGAGGCCGTGCACCTCGTAGCCGTCTTCGAGGAGGTGCTCGGTCAGGTAGCTGCCGTCCTGCCCGGTGATGCCTGTGATGAGTGCTCTTTTCATGGCTGGAAGTCCGGGTACGTCCTGTCCCTTTCGTTGATGATGAGCGCGCCGGTGTCGGGCCACTCGATCCGGAACGCCGGGTCGTCCCACCGCGCGCCGCGCGCGCTCTCGGGCGCGTAGGTGTTCGTCACGAGGTAGTAGACCTCCGAGTCGTCGGCGAGCGACAGGTAGCCGTGGGCGAACTCGGCCGGCAGGTAGAGCATGAGGCGGTTCTCCGCCGACAGCTCGACGCCGACCCAGCGGCGGAAGGTCGGCGAGCCGGGGCGCAGGTCGACGCCCACGTCGAAGACCGAGCCGCGCGTGCAGCGCACGAGCTTGGCCTGCCCGTGCGGCGCGGCCTGATAGTGCAGCCCGCGCAGCGTGCCGCGGCTCACGTTGTGCGAGACGTTGCCCTCGACGAACCGCGCCTCGACGCCGAGCGCGGCCAACTCCTGCTCCGACCACGCCCGCGCGAAGAACCCGCGCTCGTCCTCGTACCGCTCCGGCCCGATGACGAACGCCCCCTCGATGTCGGTCTCTTTGGCGATCATAAAAGCAGTAGTCAGTAGACAGTAGTCAGCAGCCAGTAGAAAGACGGTCGCTATTGAAGCTTGAATGTGTCAGCGTCAGTCGTCGCGGCGCGGAAGCGCCTGCTGGCTACTGGCTACTGACTACTGTCTACTCTCCTCTTCCCTTTCCGCAGGCGGCCGAGGCGGGCCTTGAGGGCCTCGCGGGCGTAGCCGGCGTAGTAGTTGAAGCGGCCGGCCAGCCCGAGCGGCGGCGCGTAGCCGAGGTCGGCGGCGACCATCACCTCGACGGCCAGCGCGTTCAGGCGCGCCGGGCTGAGCAGGTGCGTGAAGCGCGCCGGGTCGTATTCGAGCGGCCCGGCGGGCGCGCCCTCGAAGGGGCGGCCGGCCAGCGCCTCTTCGAGCGCGCGCGCCACGGCCGCGTGCGAGAAGCGCTCCTCGAAGCGCGCCCGCAGCCGCGCGCCCGTCTCGGCCCGCAGCGCCGCGTCCCCGATGAGCGCGGCGCTCATCCGCTCGACCTCCTCGTTCGACGAGGCGACGAACGGGT
This sequence comes from Pyrinomonadaceae bacterium, assembly GCA_035563275.1. GTDB lineage: Bacteria > Acidobacteriota > Blastocatellia > Pyrinomonadales > Pyrinomonadaceae > QHXN01. The sequence continues at coordinate 2,636 of DATMVI010000027.1, read as the reverse complement.
AGCCGTCGGGGAACGCGCCCGTGTCGAAGATGAGCGGCCACACCGGGTGCGAGACGGCGACGACGGGCCGCCCCTCGCGCAGCGCGTCGAGGCGGAAGACGCCGCCCATCAGCGGGAAGCTCTCGATGACGAGGTCGGCCGCGCGCAGCAGCGCGTCCACGTCCGTGCGCTTGCCCAGAAGGCGCGCGCGCCCCTCGGGCAGCCCCTCGCGCAAGGCCTCCTCGTCGGCGGGGGGGCCGTGCCCGACGAGCAGGTGGTGGTGGCGCGGGTGCGCGGCCAGCACGCGGCTGACGGTGCGCGCGTAGTCCCAGTGGCCGTCGGGCCGCGTCTTGTAGTAGGCCGCCACCGTCAGCGAGACGGTCGCGCCGTCGGGGACGCCGAGCGCGGCGCGGGCCACGTCGGGCGAGTGGCGGCTGCGCGAGGTCGGCGGCACGAACGAAATCTTCTCGGCCGCGACCCCCCGCTTCTCCCGCGCGACGGCCGCGCCCACGGGCCGGTACTCGATGAGCCGGTCGGCCAGAGACGCGCCGAGCCAGAAGTAGGTGTCGGCGTGGTCGTAGAAGATCAACTCCGCGCCGCTCGCGCGGCGGTAGAGCAGGCAGGCGGCGAGCGCCAGCACGTCGTTCGGGTTGAGGTGCAGGACGAGCCGGCGCGGCCGCGCCTCGGCCAGCCTTTCAAAAATCCAGAGCGCCCGCTCGGCCGGGCGCAGGCCCCGCGGGCAGGCGCGCACGGGCAGCGGCGGCTCGATCCGCCCCTTGTGGCGCGAGCGCGCCGGGTCGTCCCACTCCGTCGAGACGACGGCCGCGCCGACCAGCCCGCACCAGACCATCAGGACTTCGACGTGGCCGCCGCCGTCGAGCGTCGTGCTCGTCAGGTGGACGAGGGTGTCGCCGTCGGGCTCGACCCGCCCGGGCGCAGGCCGGAGGCCGAAGGCGAGGCGTTCGACGGCGGCGTCGAGTTCGGGGTCGCACCAGCGGTCGAAGTGGTGGAGCCACGCGACCGTGGCCGCGACGCAGAACCAGTAGAGCGCCGCGTCCGCCTCCGCGGCGGCGAGGCCCTTCGCCTTCGCCGCGTCGTAAGAGGCCGCGCGCCGGCGCATCTCCGCCCCCATCTGTTTCAACGCAACGCCCACTTTGGGTGAACCCGGCGGCGCGGCCGCCGCAGAGGCCCGCGCGCCCTCACGCGGCCCCCGGCCCCGACTTGCGCCGCAGGCCGAAGGCCCCCTGCGAGACCGACGCCGTGACCATCTCGCGCAGCCGCGCCTCCGAGACGAAGGGCGCGGCCAGCGCGCAGAAGAGCCACTTCGCGCGCCAGCGCGGGTGGCCGCCGAGGCGCGCGGCGCGCACGAGCCGGCGCATCCCCTTGAGCACTTCGCCGCCGGCCGCCTCCTCGATGCCTAGGTAGCCGTGGTCGACCGCCGACATCTCGCGGTTGAAGGCGAGCAACCCCGCGTCCGCCGTCAGCCCGGCGAACTTCTCACGCAGCCGCAGGGCCGCCGCGTACATCCGCGCGCGGTTCGCGCTCGCGCTCGTGCGGTGCGCGCGCACCAGCGCGTCGGCCTCCTCGAACTCCTCGAACCGGAAGCGCATCCCGGCCAGCGCCGCGCGCAGCCAGTAGTCCCAGTCCTGTATGGGCGAGAGCGTCTCGTCGAAGAAGCCGACCGTCTCGACGACGCGGCGGCGCAGCAGAGCCGAGTTGACCGTCAGGACGTTGGCGCGCAGCAGCCGCAGCAGCGCGTCGCGCCCGGCGTGCGACCCCTCGGGCAGGCGCAGCTTGTCGTCCACCCACTCGGCGGGCTCGCCGGCCGCCCCGGCGTCGGCGCTGAAGAAGCGCACGCCGCCGTAGACGATGTCCACCTCGGGCCGGGCGTCGAGGCAGGCGACCTGCGCCTCCAGCTTGCGGGCTTCGATGAGGTCGTCGGCGTCGAGGATTTGCAGGTAGTCGCCCGAGAAGTTCCTCAGCCCCGTGTTGAGGGCCGCCGGCTGCCCCGCGTTCTCCTGCCGCACGTAGCGGATGCGCGGGTCGCGGTCGGCGTGGCGGGCCACCACCTCGCGCGTGTCGTCGGTCGAGCCGTCGTCCACGACCACGCACTCCCAGCGCGCGTAGGTCTGCCGCGCGAGGCTCCCGAACATCTCGCCGATGAAGTGCGCGTAGTTGTAGGTCGGGACGATGACGCTGACGAGCGCCCCGGCCCGGCGCGTCTCGTGAGGTGTCGGCACGGTCGTCGTCTCCCCGGCCGCGGCCGGCGCGGCCCCGGCCACGGCCCCGCCGCGGCCGCCTCCGGGCGCCCCCCGGCCTGTCGGTGGCTGCCCGCTCAAACTCGCTCCGGCCCCCTGACGGATTTCTTCAGCCGGCGCAGGCGGCGCATCAGCCCCTCGCCCGCCAGACCGCGGACGAGCACCGAGCGCAGCGCCGCGTCGCCGAGCCACGAAGGGTCGCGCGTCAGGCAGCGGACGGCCATCCGCCGCGCCAGCGCGAGGTCGGTGTCGAAACTCTCGACGGCGGCCCCGGCGAAGCCGACGGCGGCCGCGCGCCGCACGAACCCGCCGCCGAGCCGCTTCGGCAGGTGGCCGACGACCCACTCGCCGAAGGCCCGGCCCGTCACGCCCGGCACGGGCGCCTGCGCGATGTCGCGC
>DATMVI010000026.1:0-3354 GCA_035563275.1 Pyrinomonadaceae bacterium | reverse complement strand
CGCAACAACCTCCAGGCCGCCGCCGAGTACTACCGCCGCGTCCTCAACATCCGCCCCGACGAGCCCGTCGCCGCCAACAACCTCGCCGCGCTCTACGCCGACCACGAGATCGGCAACGGCGACGAGGCCATGCGCCTCGCCCAAGACGTGGTGCGCCGCTTCCCCAACAGCCCCGGCTTCGCCGACACGCTCGGCTGGGTCTACCACCGCCGCGGCCTGCACTCGTCGGCCGTCGAGCAGTTGCAGCGGGCGGTGGGCGGCGCGTCGAAGCTCGGCGCGGACAACTCGCTCTACCGCTACCACCTCGGCGCGGCCCTCGCCGCCAAAGGCGACCGCGCGGCCGCCCGCCGCGAGCTGCAAAAGTGCCTCGAACTCCACGCCAAGGAGCAGCAGCGCGCCGTCAAACCCCCCACGCCGGCCCCCGCCGACGAAGTGCGCCGCCTGATGGAAACGCTTTAGAGGGTGGCGGGCGCCGGGCGAGTACGCGCGGATGGTCTGGCGGAGGAAGTGGCTGATCGCGCTGCCGAGCGTGGCCGTGGCGCTGGCGGTCGGGTGGGTCGTGTGGCGGCTGCCGAACACCTACCTGTCGCGGACGCTGCTCACGGTGCGCCCGGCCAGCATCTCGACCTCGGTCGTGCCGCAGCTCTCCGACAGCGACCTGACCATCCGCATCAACAACATCGGGCAGGAGGTCGTCAGCCGCACCTCGCTCGAACCGCTCATCGAGAAGTTCAACCTCTACGCCGCCGAGCGCCGGCGCGGCGAGCCGATGGACACGCTCGTCGAGCGGATGCGGACGCAGGACATCGCCGTCGAGATCAACACGGCGCGCGACGACATCATCAACGGCTTCTACCTCTCCTTCCGCGGCCCCGACCCGCGCGTCACGCAGGCCGTCACGGCCGAGCTGGCCTCGAAGTACGTCACGGCGCAGAACAAGGCGGCCGGCGAGGAGTCCACGCTGACGAAGGAGTTCTTCGAGCAGAAGCTGCGCGAGGAGAAGGAGAAGCTCGACGCCATCGACCGCCAGCGGCTCGAATTCATGATGCGCAACCAGCGCCACCTGCCCTCGTCGATGCAGGCCGTCGTCGGCCAGCTCTCCGGCCTGCGCGAGCAGCAGAAGAGCCTCCACGGCTCGCTCGGCATCCTGCGCGAGCGGCGGTCGCTGCTCAACACGCAGCTCGGCGACCTTGAGAAGCAGCGCGAGCAGGAGATCAGCAACGTCTCCGAGCAGGTGGGCGACCCCAAGCAGACGCTCGCCTACGCCGAACTGGCCAAGCGCAAGGCGCAGCTCGAATCCGAGCGCCAGAACCTCCTGACCGTCTACAAGCCGAAGCACCCGGACGTGATCGCCAAGGAGGCCGAGCTCAACTCCGTGCAGCGCGAGATCGACTCGATGCTCGCCGAGAGCAAGGAGAAGATCGCCGAGAAGCGCAGGAAGCTGGAGGGGATGATCGACCCGCGCCGCAACACGATCCGCTACGAGTTGCAGACGACCGGCTCGCAGATCGAGGTGCTGGAGCGGCAGTTGAAGGTGACCGAGGGGCAGCTCGCCGACATCGAGGGCCGCCTCAACGGGATGCCCGGCACTGAGGTCGGCCTCGAAGCCATCAACCGCGAGTACCAGTCGGCGAAGGCCACCTACGAGACGATGCTGGCGCAGCAGCAGAAGGCCGAGCTGGGGGCCGACATCGTCGCCAACGCGCAGGGCGAGACCATCGCCGTCATCGACCCGGCCAGCCTGCCCGAGCGGCCCGTCGCGCCGAAGCGCCCGTTCCTGATGCTGCTCGGCCTCGCCGCCGGCCTCGGGTGCGGGCTGCTGCTGGCCGCGGCCTTCGAGGCCCCGCGCCTCCTGACCGTGCAGACCTCGGAGGACGCCGAGCACTACACGGGCCTGCCCGTGCTGGCCGCGCTGCCGAGCCTGCGCACGGCGCGCGAGGAGCGCAACCTGCGCCTGCGCCGCGCGGCGCTCGCCGTCGCCGGCGTCGTCCTCGCCGTCGTCAGCGTCCCGGCGCTCGCCTTCCTCCTCAAGGTGACGCGCGTCATCGAGCTGCTCACGTAGAAGAGGGCGGGCCGGGGGGCCGCAGTCTGCGGGCTAGGAAAGACGACGCGCTTTCTTAACCCGCCGCCCGCGCCCCGGAACCCGCCGCCGGGAGGTTGGAAGTGTACTTAGACTTCTACGGACTCAAGGAACTGCCGTTCGCGCTGACGCCCGACCCGCGCTTCATCTACTTCACGCCGTCGCACACCGAGGCGATGGCGAACCTGCACTACGGCATCGAGAGCGGCAAGGGCCTCATCGTCGTCACCGGCGAGGTCGGCACGGGCAAGACCACCATCCTGCGCTGGATGATGCAGCGGCTCGACCGCACCGTGCTCGTCGCCTACCTCTTCAACCCGCGCATGACCGTCCCGGAGTTCTACCAGTACGTCTCCTCGCCGCGCCTCTTGGACGTGCCGCGCTGGGAGAACAAGTCGGAACTCCTCCTGAAGCTCGGCGAGGTTCTGGAGTCGCGCCACGGGCGGGGCCTGCGCACCGTGCTCATCATCGACGAGGCGCACGGCCTCTCCCCGGCCGTCCTCGAAGAGATTCGGCTGATGTCGAACTTCGAGTCGGACTCGGCCAAGCAGTTGCAAATCATCCTCACGGGCCAGCCCGAACTGCGCGACGTTCTGAACCAGCCGGAGCTCAGGCAGCTCAAGCAGCGCGTCGCCCTGCGCTGCGAGATTCGGCCGCTGCCGAACATCGAGGAGACCGGCCGCTACGTCACCTCGCGGCTGCTCGCGGCCGGGGCCGAGCGCACGGACATCTTCTCGGCCGGCGCGGTCGACTACGTCTTCCGCTGCTCCGAGGGCATCCCGCGCCAGATCAACAACCTCTGCGACAACGCCCTGCTGGCGGGCTTCGCCGCCGGGGCCGAGACCATCACGCGCGACATCATCGAGGAGGTGGCCGAGACCTTCGACCTCCTCCCCTCCGCGAGCCGCGGCCGGCAGTTGGGCGAGGAGCGCGAGCAGGCGGCGCGCGTCTTCACGGCCTCGGGCCGCGCCGAGTTGTGGGCCGCGAGCGCCGGCCTCTCCGGGGAGGCGGGCGGCGGGGCGGCGGGCGTCGCCGGGGCCGCGCGCGCCGAGCAGGAGCGCGAGATGGAGCGCGAGTTCGACGCCGGCGCCGACGCGCCCGACGCCGACGACGTGCGCGGCGCCTTCCGCCGCTGGGACGACAAGGGAGATTCCTGATGGGCAGAGTCTACGAAGCACTCAAGCGCGCCGCCGAGCAGCGGGGCGCGAACGGCGGGGGCGCCGAGCGGCGCCGCCCGGAAGCCAACGGCGCGAACGGCGGCGCGAAGCCGGGCG
>DATMVI010000025.1:0-19574 GCA_035563275.1 Pyrinomonadaceae bacterium | reverse complement strand
CCGGCAAACGTCGAAAGGCAAACTCCCGCCCTCGCTCTTCGCCACGGGGCGCGGCGCGGGCCGCCGGCTCGTGACGGGCGGCGACGCCCGCCTCGCCGCCGCCCTCCAAGCCGACGCCCTCGGCGTCCGCGTGGAAAGGTGACGGGAAGTTTTGATTTCGGATTTTTGACCCGCGGTCGGAAAAGCAGGCGGGCGACGTCTTTTTCGACCGCGCATCAAAAATCCTTCGGCCGCGCGGCGCGTTGACACTTTGGTTCTAACCGTTATAATTGCAGCTTTTGTGCCCAGCTTCGGTTTGGGCGCGGTTCGTCACCGGGGGGCAGTCGATGCGGATCGAGGTCGAAAATCTGACGGAGGCGGGCCGGCACTTCGAGCACACCTACGCGCCGGGCGCGCTCGAACTCGACAGCGAGTCGGCCGCCCTGAGCCGCGAGGCGAGGGTCGGGGGCCGCGCCAGCCGCCGGGGCGAGGAGATTCGCGTCAAGGGTCAGATCGAGGCCGGCATCGAGGTCGCCTGCGACCGCTGCCTCGCCCCCGTGGCCGTGCCGCTGGAGGTCGAGTTCGAGACGGCCTTCATCCCGCAGGAGCGGGCCGCGGCCGGGGACGAGAACGTCGAGCTGCGCGACGAAGACATGGGCCTCGCGGCCTTCGAGGGCGACTCGATAGACTTGGACGAGCTGGTGCGCGAGCAGATTCTTCTGGCGCTGCCCGCCCGCCACCTCTGCCGCGAGGATTGCGCGGGGCTGTGCCCGGCCTGCGGCGCCGACCTCAACGCCGGCCATTGCGGCTGCGAGCAGAAGCAGACCGACCCGCGCTGGGCGGCGCTCGCCGATTTGAAGAAGAATAAAGACCGTCAATAACAGTCGTCAGTCTTCAGTAAAGGCAAAACCGACGACCGACGACTGACAACCGATTACGAAGGAGTCATCATGCCTAATCCGAAACGTCGCCACTCGAAGTCGCGCACGCGCCAGCGCCGGGCGCACGACGCCCTGCGCGCGCCGCAGACCTCGCTCTGCCCGAACTGTCAGGAGCCGCGCATGCCGCACCGCGTCTGCCCGAAGTGCGGGCAGTACAAGGGCCGGCAGGTCGTCAAGGTCGAGCAGGAAGTGTGAGGCGCGGGGGGCCGCGCCCCGCTTCCGTAACACTGCCCCGATGAGACACAAACTGACCGGCAGAGTCGTCGTCGACGCGATGGGCAGCGACCGCGCGCCGCACCCCGAGATCGACGGGGCGCTCGCCGCCGCGCGCGACTTCGGCGTCCGCGTCATCCTCGTCGGCCAGCCCGAGCGCGTCCTGCCCGAGCTCGAACGCTGCGGCTGGCGCAGGGACGGCGACAAGGGCGTCGAGTTCGCCGAGGCCGCCGAGTTCATCGGGATGGACGAGGCCGTGGCGACGGCCGTCCGGCGCAAGCGCAAAAGCTCGATGCGCGTGGGCGCGCGCCTCGTCGCCGACGGCCACGCCGACGGCTTCGTCTCGGCCGGCAACACCGGCGCGGCGATGGCCACCGCCAAGATGGTCATCGGCATGCTGCCCGGCGTAGACCGGCCCGCGCTGGCCGCGCTCATGCCGACGAAGTCGGGCCGGCCCACGCTCATCCTCGACGTGGGCGCGAACTCCGACTGCAAGCCGCACCAGATGGCGCAGTTTGCTATCATGGGCGACGCTTATTCGAGGTCGGTGCTGGGGACGCCGCGCCCCTCCGTCGGGCTCATGAGCATCGGCGAGGAGGAGGCCAAGGGCAACGACCTGACGAAGGAGGCGTTCCCGCTGCTGCGCGAGCTGGAGAGCCTGAACTTCGTCGGCAACGTCGAGGGGCGCGACGTTTTCACCGGGCAGGTGGACGTGATCGTCACCGACGGCTTCACCGGCAACGTCATCCTGAAGCTCTCCGAGGGGTTGCAGGAGGCCGTCATCTCGATGATCAAGCGCGAGCTGTCGGCCTCGGCCATCACGAAGGCGGGCGCGATGCTGGCGCGGCCGGCGTTCCAGAACCTGAAGAAGCGGCTCGACTACGCCGAGTACGGCGGGGCGCCGCTCCTCGGCGTGCGGCGCATCGTCGTCGTCTGCCACGGCAGCTCGAACGCGCGCGCCGTCCGCAACGCCGTCCGCAACGTCAAAGAGTTTTCCGAGCACGGGGCGTTGGAGCGCATCGAGCGGGGCATCGCCGAGACGAGCGCCCGCGACCTCGAAGTGTTGCGCGCGGTGGCGGAATGAAGGAGTAGTCAGTAGACAGTAGTCAGTAGCCAGTAGGCTTCGCGCTACGGACGCTGATGCTGACACCCTTAAGGTTCGTCAAGGGACTGTATTTCTACTGACTACTGACTGCCGACTACTGGCTACTGCCTTATGGCTACACAGAAGAACGCGGTGATTCTGGGGACGGGGCGCGCGTACCCCGAGGGCGTGCTGACGAACGCCGACCTCGAACGGATGGTCGAGACCTCGGACGAGTGGATCACGTCGCGCACCGGCATCAAGCAGCGGCACAAGGCGGCCGAGGGCGAGTACACCTCGATGTTCGCCGTCGCCGCCTCGCGGCAGGCCATCGAGCGCGCCCGCATCGACCCCATCGACATCGGCCTCGTCATCTGCGCCACCGTCACGCCCGACCAGATTCTGCCCTCGACGGGCTGCCTCGTCCAGACCGAGCTGGGCGCGCACCGCGCCGCCGCCTTCGACCTCGCCGCCGCCTGCTCCGGCTTCCTCTACGGGCTGACGCTCGCCAACCAGATGATCCGCTCGGGCCAGACGCGCTACGCGCTCGTCGTCGGCGCGGAAATCCTGACGCGCTTCGTGGACTACACCGACCGCTCGACCTGCGTCATCTTCGGCGACGGCGCGGGCGCGGCCGTGCTCGGCCCGACCGAGGACGAGGGGCGCGGCATCCTCTCGACCCGCATCTACTCGGACGGCCGCTACGCCGAACAACTCTTCTCGCCCGGCGGCGGCACGCGCATCCCGCCGACGGCCGAGACGCTCGCCTCGGGGCTGCACTTCTACAAGATGCGCGGCAACGAGCTGTTCAAGGTGGCCGTCCGCTCGATGGCCGATGTCTCGCGCGAGGTTTTGGAAGACGCCGGCTACAAGGCCGACGACGTGAAGCTCTTCATCCCGCATCAGGCCAACCAGCGCATCACCGACGCCGTCGCCAAGAATCTCAGCGTGGACGAGTCGATCGTCTACTCGAACATCGCCTACCACGGCAACACCTCCTCGGCCTCGATCCCCATCGCGCTCGACGAGTGCGTCGAGCAGGGGCGGGTCGGGGAGGGCGACCTCGTCCTCCTCGCCTCCTTCGGCGGCGGCGTGACGTGGGGCGGGGTGTTAATAAAATGGTAGACAGTAGACAGTAGTCAGTAGCCGGTAGCGCCCTCGCGTTATTGACGCTGACACCCACCCCCGGACGATTCGCTAACGAAGGTTTTTCTACTGACTACTGACTACTGACTACTGTCTACTATGTCTTTAGCCTTCATCTTCCCCGGTCAGGGCTCGCAGGCCCCGGGCATGGGGCGCGGGCTGGCGGAGAGTTTCCCGGCGGCGCGGGCGGTCTTCGAGGAGGCCGACAAGGCGCTGGGCTTCAGGCTCTCCGAGTTGTGCTTCGGCGGGCCGGCCGAAGAGTTGCAGTTGACGGAGAACACGCAGCCGGCGATTCTGACCGTCTCGGTCGCGGCCCTGCGGGCGATGGAGTCGGAAGGCTTCCCGCGGCCCGACTTCGTGGCGGGCCACAGCCTCGGCGAGTACTCGGCGCTGGTCGCGGCGGGCGCTTTGAGTCTGGGCGACGCGGTGCGGGTGGTGCGCCGGCGCGGGCGTTACATGCAGGAGGCCGTGCCCGTCGGCGAGGGCGCGATGGCCGCCGTGCTCGGCGCGGACTTGGAGGCGGTGCGCGCCGCGTGCGACGAGGCGAGGCGCGAGGGCGAAGTCTGCGACCCGGCCAACATCAACTCGCCGGGGCAGGTCGTCATCGCGGGCAGCGCCGCCGCGGTCGAGCGCGCCATCCCTTTGCTGAAAGCGCGCGGGGCCAAGCGCGCCGTCCCGCTCAAGGTGAGCGCGCCGTTCCACTCGGCGCTGATGCTGCCGGCGCAGGAGCGTCTGGCCGCGGACTTGGCCGGGGTGGAGTTCAAAGACCCGCGCGTGCCGCTCGTGACCAACGTGGACGCGCGGGTCGTCCGCACGGCCGGGGAGGCGCGCGAGTCTCTGGTGCGTCAGGTCTCGCGGCCGGTGCGTTGGCGCGAGTCGGTCGAGCTTTTGGCGAGCGAGGGCGCGGAGACCTTCGTCGAGGTCGGGCCGGGCAAGGTTCTCTCGGGGCTGGTCAGGCAGACGGCGCCGGGGGCGCGCTGCCTCAACGTCGAGGACGCGGCCGGCTTGCGCGCGGCGGCCGAGGCGCTCGCCGCGGCGGGCCGCGGGTCGGGCGCGGGGGCCTGAAGTGGCCGGGGCGACTTGCGCGCGGCCGCCGGTTCGTGTTTGATTTGAGCTTTCACAACCCAAGCGGAGGAGCAGGACTAATGGCCGATCAAGAGATCGAGAATAAGGTGAAGCAGATCATCGTGGACGAGCTGGGCGTGGACGAGAACGAGGTCACGCCGAACGCGCGTTTCATCGACGACCTCGGCGCGGACTCGCTCGACACGGTCGAGCTGGTGATGCGCTTCGAGGAGGAGTTCGGCATCGAAATCCCGGACGAGGACGCCGAGAAGATTCAGAGCGTCCGCGACGCCTACAACTACATCGACCAGCACAAAGCGAAAGACCAGTAGGCGGGCGCGGGACGGGGGCGCGCACGGCCGCGCCGGCTCTCTCCGCGCGGCCTCGCGGGCGGCGGCCGAAGTGGGCCGCGCCGGGCTGGGCCGTCGCCGAAAGGTCACTCTCCCGGAAAGGAATTACAGGCTTTGAAACGTCGCGTTGTGGTTACGGGCCTCGGCCTCGTCACGCCGTGCGGCCACACCGTCCCCGACACGTGGGGCGCGCTGATGGCGGGCCGGAGCGGCGTCGGCTACATCGAGAAGTTCGACACGGCGAAGTTCTCCGTGAAGATCGGGGCCGAGGTCAGGGACTTCGACCCTCTGAAGTTCATCGAGAAGAAGGAGGCCCGCAAGATGGGGGCCTTCATCCACTTCGCCGTCGCCGCCGCCGACGAGGCCGTCTACGACAGCCAACTGCTCGAGCGCGGGCAGAAGCTCTCCGACCGCTACGGCGAGGAGGCGAGCTGGCGCGTCGGCACCTACATCTCGAGCGGCATCGGCGACTTCTGGGCCATCGAGCGCGAGCACTCGAAGCTCCTCGACGAGGGCCCGCACCGCGTCTCGCCCTTCTTCATCCCGTCGGCCATCGTCAACCTCGCCGCCGGTCAGGTCTCGATCCGCTTCGGCGCGCGCGGGCCGAACTCCGCCACCGCCACGGCCTGCTCGGCCGGCGCGCACGCCATCGGCGACAGCCTCAAGATCATCCAGCGCGGCGACGCCGACGTGATGATCTGCGGCGGGGCCGAGAGCGCGATCACGCCGATGTCGGTCGCCGGCTTCGCCGCCATGCGCGCGCTCTCGACCAGAAACGACGACCCGGCCCACGCCTCGCGCCCCTTCGAGCGCGACCGCGACGGCTTCGTCATCGGCGAGGGCGCGGGCCTCCTGATACTCGAAGAGCTGGAGTTCGCGAGGGCGCGCGGCGCGAAGATTTACGCCGAGCTGGTCGGCTACGGGATGACCGGCGACGCCTTCCACATCACGATGCCCGACGAGACGGCCTCGGGCGCGGTGCGCGTCATGCAGATGGCTTTGAGGGACGCCGGCGTCGCGCCCGAGCAGGTCAGCTACGTCAACGCGCACGGGACTTCGACGCCCTACAACGACAAGTTCGAGACGCTCGCCATCAAGAAGACCTTCGGCGAGCACGCCTACAGGATGGCGGTCAGCTCGACGAAGTCGATGACGGGCCACCTGCTCGGCGCGGCCGGCGGCATCGAGGCGGTCTTCTCCGTCCTCGCCATCCACGAGGGGAAGCTGCCGCCGACCATCAACTACGTCAACCCCGACCCCGAGTGCGACCTCGACTACGTGCCCAACGAACCCCGCGAGGCCCGCGTCGAATACGCGCTCTCGAACAACTTCGGCTTCGGCGGCACCAACGCCGCGCTCCTCTTCAAGCGGTACGAAGAATGAAAGGGAGCGGCCGGCCGTCAGTAGCGCTCCGCGCGGAGTCTGCCGAAGCTGACGATTCGCTGAGAAAAGTTTTTCTACTGGCTGCTGGCTACTGACTACTGCCTACTTGATTATGAAAATCATCGTCCTCATGAAGCAGGTCGCGAACAAGGACGCGATCCTGCGCATCAACCGGGAAGAGAAGTGGATCGAGGAGGCCGACCTCTCGTTCGAGGTGAACGAGTCGGACGGCTACGCGCTCGAAGAGGCTTTGCGGCTCAAGGAGAAGAAGGGCGGCGAGGTGGTCGTCTGCTCGGTGGGGCCGCAGCGCGTCAAGGCTGTCATCAAGGACGCGCTCGCGCGCGGGGCCGACCGCGCCATCCACGTCGTCTCCGACCAGCTCGATCAGGCCGGCCCCTTCGCGGCCGCCCGAGTCCTCGCCGAAGCCGTCCGCGGCGAGCAGGCCGACCTGATCTTCACGGGCCTCCAGTCCGACGACCACGGCTACGCGCAGACGGGCGTCATCCTCGCCGAACTCCTCGGCCTGCCGCACGCGACCATCGTCATCGAGGTCGACGCCTCGGGCGAGGAGCTGAGGGTCAAGCGCGAGCTGGAGAGCGGCTGGTATCAGTGGTACACGATGCCGACCCCGGCGCTGCTCACCATCCAGTCCGGCATCAGCCAGATTCGCTACGCGACGCTGAAGGGCATCATGGCGGCCAAGAAGAAGGAGATTCGCGAGGCGCAGCCGGCCGCCCCCGACGGGGCGTCCGCGTTCCAGTCCATCACGCGCGTCTACTTCCCGCAGAAGACCAAGCAGACGCAGTTCCTCGGCGACGGCGACGCCAAGGCCGGCGCGGCCCAGCTCGCCGAGAAGCTCCGCACCGAGGCGAGGGTGATTTAAGAGTAGACAGTAGACAGTAGTCAGTAGCCAGTAGCGCCCCGCGCCGGGGCCGCCGACGCTGACACGCTGACGCTTCGCTACCGAGGCTCTTTTCTACTGACTACTGGCTACTGACTACTGTCTACTTAAAATTTATGTCTAACGGAATCTTAGTTTTCATCGAGCACCGCGAGGGCGGGATCAACAAGACCTCTTTCGAGGCGCTGGCGGCGGCGCAGCAGTTGGGCGCGGCTCTGGGCCGGCAGGTGACGGCCGTCACGCTCGGCCCCGACGCCACGCGCGCGCAGGACGCGGCCGGCTACAGCGTCTCGAAAGTCGTCTCGGCCGAGAACGCGAAGCTCGACGTGTACACGCCGGACGCTTACGCCGACGCGATGGAGCAGGTCGTGCGCGCGGTCGCGCCGCAGTTCGTCCTCATGCCGCACACCTACCTCGTGCGCGACTACGCGCCGAAGCTGGCCGCGCGCTTCGGCAAGGGGCTGATCAGCGACTGCGTCCGCGCGCGGGCCGAGAACGGTTCGGTCGTCTTCACGCGCCGCATCTTTCAGGGCAAGATCGACGCCGACGTGGTCGCGCAGGGCGAGCCGCCCGTCTTCGCCACCTTCCAGTCGGGCGCGTACCGGCCCGATCAGGCGGAGCGGGGCGCGGGCGCGCCCGTCGAGTCCATGCCGGTCGAGGTCGGCGAGGTGAGGATGAGGCCGGAGCCCCCGTTCCAAGAGGTGAAGGGCGCGGTCGATCTCTCGAAGGCCGAGGTCATCATCGCCGTCGGCCGCGGCATCAAGAGTCAGGAGAACCTCGCGCTGGCCGAGCGTCTGGCCGAGGCGCTGGGCGGCGAGATCGCCGCGTCGCGCCCGATCTGCGACGCCGGCTGGCTCCCCATCGACCGCCAGATCGGCTCGTCGGGCCAGACCGTCGCCCCCAAGCTCTACGTCGCGCTCGGCATCTCCGGCGCCATCCAACACCTCGTCGGCATGAAGAACGCCTCGACCATCGTCGCCGTCAACAAGGACGCCGAGGCCCCCATCTTCGACATCGCCGACTACGGCATCGTCGGCGACCTCTTCGAGGTCGTCCCCGTCCTCACCGACGAGATCAAAAAGCTCAAGGGCTGAAGCCCGCGGCGAGACACCGAAAGGGGGCGGCGCAACAACTCTTTGCGCCGCCCCCCTTTTTTGTCTCGCCGCCCGCGCCCGGACGCCCCCGAGGGAGAGGCTAAGCGCGGCCCTCGCGGGTTAACCCGAGCGGGGGTTCCCGTGGTGGCCTTCGCTGATGTGGCGCTCGACGACGAGGATCATCTTGTTGAGCCGGTCGTCCGTCTCCGACTGCTTCGCGGTGAGCGCGTCGAGCTTCGCGGTGAGGGCGTTGATGTTTCCCCGCACCTCCTCGAAGCCGACGAGTGTCACCTCGGCGAGACGGTTGAGCACTTCGACCAACTTGCCGAGTGACTCGTCCGTCCGCTTCTGAGCCTCCACCATCTGCCCTTGTGCCTCGCCCAGCCTTTGGATGTCGGCGGCGAACCGGGCCTGCTGGTTGATGATGAAGTCCACCTGCCGCTGTCGTTCTTCTTCGTTCATCTGAGACCTCCACCGGAGAAAGTTGGTGGGTGAGCCGGAGTATACAGCACGCCACAGGCGCGGCAAAAAGTTCCGTCAGTTCGGCGGCCCGGCGCCGAGCGGGACGGTCAGTCCCTTGCGCGCGTAGACGCCGGCGGGCGGGCCGAAGGGGATGGTCAACTCGTACTCGCCCGGCGCGACGCGGGCGGACCGGAAGCCCTCGCCGCTCGCGACCTCGAAGGGCGTGACGACGCGCAGCGCGTAGGCGCGGCCGCCGCGCCCTTCGAGCAGGAGGCGGAGCGCGCCCGCCTCGGCCCGCGAGCGGAGCACGCGCAGGCCCTCGCTACGCGCGCCGGGCGCGGGCGGCGCGTAGGTCTGGTAAACGTCCGTCCCCTCGTCGTAGGCGATGACCACGTCGGCCCGCTCGCGCACCTCGACGAAGAGCTCGACGCGCTGCACGTCGCCCGCGCGCGCGGCGGCGAACTTCGCGGGCCGCCCGTTGACGCGCACGTAACTGACCCGCGCGTCGAGCGGCAGCGCCGGGGCGAGCCGGACGCGCGCCTCGCCCCGCGGCGCACCCGTCTCCGCCTTCGCGCCGGCCCGCCGGCTCACGAGGATCGTCATCTCGCCGTCCTCGCGCGTCAGCGTGAAGTCGTAGAGGGACGAACCGGCGGCCACGCCGCGCGCGGCGACCTCGCCCCAGTCCGGCGGGAGCTGCGGCGCGAAACCGACCGCCGCGCCGCCGGCCCCGAACTCCAGCCCGAGCAGGCCGCGCAAAACGGGCGAGACGATCATCGCCTCCGACCAGACCTGATGGTGCGACGAGCGCCCGAAGGGCGCGTGGTAGTCGCCCGACAGAAGCTCGGTCACGTAGCCGAGCGCGTTCTGCCGCTTCAAAAGCACGTTCGCCATGAGCGCCTGCAAGCCGACGTGCGGGCGGCCGTAGCGGTACGCGCCGACGCTGGCCCAGCCCGTAAAGAGCGGCCAGACCGAGCCGTGGTGGTAGGAGAGCGGGTCGTAGAGTCGGCTGCCGTCCGAGACGAGGCGCGCGCCCCAGTCGGCCGCGAGGCGGCCGCCGCCGAGGTGGTCTATCTCAAGCTGCGCGCGCTCGTCTTCGAGCACGCCCCACCACAGGGGGACGGCCGGCATCACCGTGTCCTCGTCAACCAGCGCCGCCTTGTCGAGTTCGTCCATGCGGGCCTGCCGCGCGGCGCGGTTCGGGCCGGGGTCGGCCTTGCGCGCCTCGTCGCGCGGCAGGTTCGTGGCGAAGGCGTAGAAGCCGCGCGAGGCGAGCCAGTAAGTCTTCTCCGTCGCCGCGCGCGTCGCCTCGGCGCGGGCCAGCGCCTCGTCGCGCAGCGCGTCGTCGCCGCCCAGCCGCTCGGCCATTTCGGCCAAGCCGCGCAGCGCCTCGACCCACAGGCCCTGCATGTAAATCTCCTCGTGCGGCGGGTAGAGCGCGCCGCCCTCGACCCAGCCGTGGCCGACGCCGGTGTTCTCGACGAGGCCGTCGCCGTCGGCGTCCGTCGCGGCGGTGAAGCGGTAAGCCCTGAGGATCGAGTCCCAGCGCGAGCGGGTGTAGGCGAGGTCGCCGCCCGCGCGCAGGAGGTCTGCGTGGGCGATGAGGTAGAGCGGCGTGGCGTCGGCGCTGGCCCACGGGTAAGGGTAGTCGGTGAACCACGGGATGAGGCTCGCGCTCTGCGAAATCTCGTGCGGGATTTTGCCGTCGGCGCGCTGGAACTTGCCGAGGAGGTCGAGGGCGGCGCGCGTCGTCCCGAAGTCGCCGTAGGCGTTGACGGCCAGCGCCGTCCAGAGCGCGTCGCGGCCGAAGAACCACGCGAAGCCGGGGCGCTCGCTCTCGCCGGCCGCGCGGAAGCCGGCGACGAGGCCCGTGCCGAGCAGAGGGTTCTCGACCAAGCCCTTGTCGATGCCGACCTTCGCCCAGCGGAAGGCCTCGTCCAAACGCTCGTCCGGCGTCTCGACCGCGGTCGTCTCTTCGAGCAGGCGGCGGTAGTGCTCGACGTTGCGCTCGTAGAGTTCGCGCGCCGAACCGACGAGGCGCGCGTAGGCGGCGAGCGCGTCGGCGCGGCCGCGGACGCTGCCGGCGACGGCGACGGCGACGAAGTTATCCTTCAACGCCCCGGCCGGGACTTCGACGCGGAAGCGCGCGGGCGCGTCGCGCGGCTCCTCCTGATAGGGCATGACGGACACGTCGCGCGCGGCGGGGCTGCCGACGACGCCGGCGAAGCGGCCGGTCTCTTCGGTGATGAAGTAGGCGCGCTCCTTCTCGTCCCAGCCGAGGCTGCCGGTCATCAGCCCGGCGGGCCACATCAGCCGGAGGCGCGGGCGGAAGCTGACGGTGACCGAGAGCGGCAGGGCGCTGTCCACGTCGAGCAGCATGACGACGCCCGGCTCCGAGACGGGCGCGTAGATGATCTGGCGGACGGTGAAGGCGGCGTGCGAGTAGGTGACGGTCGTCGCCTCGGGGCGGACGTTGATGAGGGCCGCCGTGTCGGCGCCGCGGAACTCCAGCGGGTAGCCTTCGAGCCGGAAGGAGAGTTCGAGCCGGTCGAGGATTTGCAGCGGGTAGGCCCACGCTTCGAGCTGCCGGTGCTCGTAGCCGTAGGCGGCCGACCTGCGCCCCGCCACGCCGAGGAAGGCGCCCGCCTGCGTGCGGCGTTCGAGTTCGAGGCCGCTCTTCTTCAGTTGGAACTTGGGGACGAGCCGCGGGTCGGGCGGCGGCGTCTGCGCGCGCGAGTCGAGGCCGGGGAGGAGGAGCAGCGCGCCGAGCGCCGCGAGCAGGTTTCGGCCGAAGGAAGGCATAAAGTTTCGGGTTCCGGGTTTCGAGTTAAAGCCGGGATGATTCTAACTCGAAACTCGGAACCCGAAACCGGAAACTGACGCGCCGTCAGATGCCGAGGACGTTGACGAGCTCCTGCACGGAGGCGGCGCTCTTCTGGAGGGCGATGCGCTCCTCGGCCGTGAGGTTGATCTCGATGATCTGTTCGAGGCCGCGCGCCCCGAGCTTGCAGGGGACGCCGACGTAGAGGTTCTGGATGCCGTACTCGCCTTCGAGGTAGGCGGCGCACGGGAGGATTTTCTTCTTGTCCTTGAGGATCGCCTCGGTCATCTCGACGGCCGCGGCCGACGGCGCGTAGTAGGCCGAGCCGAAGCCGAGCAGCTTGACGATCTCGGCGCCGCCGTTGGCCGTGCGCGCGACGATCTGGTCGAGCTGCTCCTTCGGCAGGAGCTCCGTGACGGGGATGCCGGCGCAGGTCGAGTAGCGGGGCAGAGGCACCATCGTGTCGCCGTGGCCGCCGAGGACGAAGGCCGTCACGTTCTCGACCGAGACGTTCAGCGCCTCGGCGAGGAAGCAGCGCATGCGCGCCGAGTCGAGCACGCCGGCCATGCCGATCACGCGGTGCTTCGGGAAGCCGGAGCGGCGCAGCGCCACCTGACACATCGCGTCGAGCGGGTTCGAGACGACGATGAGGATCGAGTCGGGCGAGTGCTGGGCGACCTGCTCGACGACGGTCGAGACGATGCCGGCGTTGGTCTTGAGGAGGTCGTCGCGGCTCATGCCCGGCTTGCGCGGCAGGCCCGCCGTGATGATGACCACGTCGGAGCCCTTCGTCAGCGCGTAGTCGTTGGTCGAGCCGACGAGCGCCGCGTCGAAGCCCTCGATGGGCGCGGCCTGCGCGAGGTCTAAAGCCTTGCCCTGCGGCACGCCCTCCATGATGTCCACGAGCACCACGTCGCCCAGTTCCTTGCTCGCCAGCCAGTGCGCGGCCGTCGCGCCGACGTTGCCGGCCCCGACCACCGTGATCTTGTTTCGCTTACCCATCGCTTCTACAGTTCCTTTCAGGTGTTGAAAAATTCGGCTCCCGATAAAGCGCTGCAACCGACCGCGCGGCCCGCCGCCCGCAGTTCGCCCAGAGTCACCCGGCACGCGCAGATGTCAGTCGTGGAAGAGCGCGAGTGTAAGGTGCGTGGTGGCGGGTGTCAAGGTAAGCTAAATCGCGAATGAGACTCGCGGACTGGCTCAACAAACTTTTCGGCGCGCGGGGGCGCGGTACGCCGCCCGCGGAGGCGTCGGCCGATGACGGGGACGACGTTGACCCGTTCGACCCGTTCCCGGAGCCGGTGCGTTTGGAGATCACGGACGTGTTCGACCTGCACGCGGTCGCGCCGCGCGAGGTGCGCGCCGTCGTCGAGGAGTATCTTTATCAAGCGCGCCTTGCCGGCTTCCGCAGCGTCCGCATCATCCACGGCAAGGGCGTCGGCGCGCAGCGCGAGGCGGTGCGAAAGATTCTCGCCCGCACGCCCTTCGTCGAGCACTTCTCCGACGCCCCGCCCGAGGCCGGCGGCTGGGGCGCGACCGTCGTCAGGCTAAAAAAGGGTGACGGGTGACGGGTTAAAGCAGCTCGTCTTTAACCCGTCACCCGTCACCCGCCTGCCACCCGCCACCCTTGCTTTTTCAACGGAAATAATTTCGCGCCGGGCCGCGGCGGGAGGGAAACAATTCGCCCCGCGCGCCGATAATTTGAGCGAGAGGCGGCACGCCCGCGCCCGCTTGAGGAGTCGAAACGAGATGGCCCACGTCGAGCCGACCAACGCCAACGCCGCCGTGCCGCCCGTTGACGGGCGCGCGGGCGCCGACTTCGCCGTCCCCATCACCCTGCCCCGCAGGGACGCCACGCCCGAGCAGCACGCCGACGCGCTGCTGGCCTCGCTCGGCTTCGACGCGGCCGACCTCGCGCGCTACAGGGAGCAGACCGGCGTCGACCTCCGGCAGCACTTCGTCAACAGCTTCCGCAACGCGCCGCGCCAGAGCCACAACCACTACGCGAACGGCCGCGGCGGCTTCACCGCCTACGTCCCCCTCGACCGCGCGTGGCACGACGAGCTGCGGCGGTTCGCGGGCGGCGGCACGGCCGCGGCGACGAACACGAATGGCGCCGCGTCTCCCGACGACGCCTTCGCCTCGCGTCAGGGCGTTGACCGCGCGGCGCAGCAGCGCGCCGTCCTCAACTCGAACGTGCCCGCGGGCGGCGGCATCCCCGCGGGCTTCACGCCCGAGCAGCGCGAGCTGATCCTCGACCTCACGCAGATGGGCCTCGACCTCGCGGGCATCGTCGACCCGACGCCCGTCTCCGACGGCACCAACGGCGTCATCTCGCTCTTCCGCGGCGACCTCCTCGGCGCGGGCATCTCGGTCGTCGGCTTCATCCCGTACCTCGGCGATCTGGCGAAGCTCGGCAAGGTGAAGAAGTGGGCCGAGGTCATCGGCCGCGTCGTGGACATGGCCCGCACCGACGCGCGCTTCGGCGAGTTCGTCAGGTTCGGGATGCAGAAGATCAAGGGGCTGCTCGACCGCATCCCGCTCGACAAGCTGCCCGGCCCGATGCGCGAGGCCGTCGAGAGGCTGAAGGCGAAGGTGGACGAGTTCTTCGGCCGCCCGGCCCCGCCGACGGGCGGCACGCCGCCGACGCCGCCGCGGACGGAGCCGCCGAAGATCGACAAGGTGCGGGTCGGCGACGTGGAGCTGCCCGCGACGACCGAGATGAGCGTGCAGGACAAGCTCTACCGCTACCTGCTCGACCCCGACCACCCGGCCGGCGGCCCGAAGGCGAAGTGGTTCCGCGAGGCGCTCGGCTTCACGCGCGAGAACATGGACGACCTCGCGCGCCAGATCGTCTTCGACCCGGCGCGGGCCGCGCAGACGGCCGTCACGCCCAACGGCGTGAAGTATAATCAGGTGATCGGCATCACCGGCGCGAACGGCCGGCAGATCGACGTGACCTTCGCGTGGATCAGGAATCAGGACGGGGTCGTGCGGCTGGTCACTTCGATCCCGGCGAAGAAGTGAGGAGGCGAGGGAATTGTTCGCAGAGTACGAGGTCGTCCGGCTGTCGCGCGACATCCCCGAGGAGGGCTTGAAGGCCGGCGCGCGCGGGGCCGTCCTGATGGTTCACCCGCTGCGACACGACGCGCCGCGGGAGTACGAGGTCGAGTTCGTGGACGAGGAGGGCGCGACCCTCGCGCTGCTCACGCTCGCCGAGGATCAGCTGGAGCCGGACGCCCCGTCCTGAGGTGGGCGAGAAGGCCGAGCCCGCCCGGCCCGCCCTTCGACACGGAGTCGGCGGAGCAAACGCGGGGGGCGCGGAGAAGTTAATCTTCTTCTCCGCGCCCCCCGCGCTTACGCGTGGCAACCGCCTACCGCTTGAGCCAGCCGAACAGCCCGTGGAGAATCGTCTCGCGGTTCTCTTCGTAGATGGCTTTCGTCAGCGGGATGGACATCGGGCACGCCTGCACGCAGTTCTGCGCGTTGCCGCAGTTGGTGATGCCGTCCTCGCCCGTGATGCCCGAGAGGCGCTCGTCGCGCGACATCTTGCCCGTCGGGTGCATGTTCTGGTAGCGCACCTGCGCGATGGCCTGCGGGCCGATGTAGTTGCCGTCGCCGTACTGCGGGCAGGCTTCGAGGCAGCAGCCGCAGGTCATGCAGCGCGAGTAGGCGTAGCGCTCCATGACGTCGTCCTGATCCATCCGGGGCCCCGGGCCGAGGTCGTGCGTGCCGTCAATCTCGACCCACGCCTTGACGCGCTTGAGGTGCTCGAACATCTCGGAGCGATCCACGACGAGGTCGCGCACGTTCGGGAACTTCGACATCGGCTCCAGCGTGATCGGCTGCGCGAGCTGATCGACGAGGGCCGAGCACGACTGGCGGACGCGGCCGTTGATGACCATCGTGCAGATGCCGCAGACCTGCTCCAGACAGTTCATGTCCCAGACGGGCGGCGTGGTGCGTTTGCCGTCCTTCGTGACCGGGTTCTTCCTGATCTCCATCAGGCAGGAGATGATGTTGAGGTTCGGGCGGTAGGGGATGACAAACTCCTCCCAGTAGGCCGGCTTGTCCGGCCCCTCGCGCCGCCTGACCCGTATCTCGACGTGGCGCGTCGCGCCCTGCGCCGCCCGCCCCGTCGCCTGTTCCGTGTGCGTGCTCATAAGATTTTCCGTCAGTCCACCTTGTCGTAAACAGCGCCCAGATTCAGCGCGCACCCGACGCTCGGCAGCGTCAGCGAAGCCTCACGCCCGTCGAAAGCGGCGTAGACCCACATGCCGTCCTCCTGCCTGACGAACTGTTCGACGAAGGGCCTGTCCTGCGCGACGAGCAGGTACTCGCGCAGGGACGCCACCTTCTGGTAAGCCTGAAACTTCAGCCCGCGGTCGAAAGCCTCCGTGCTCTTGGAGAGGACTTCGATGAGTAAGACCGGATTCAGAATTATGTCCGTCCGCTCGTCGTGAAACTGCGGCCCGCCCGCGATGACGGTAATGTCCGGGTAAAAGAACTTCCGCGAGTCGGGCATCCGGACTTTCATCTCGATAGGCAGAACGATGTGCTCTCGGCCTCGAAGTTGGAGGGCAAGTTCGACGGTCAGGTTGGCGACAATTATTTGGTGATTGATATGCGCTCCGGTCATGGGGTACACAACTCCGTCCACGTACTCGCTCCGAGTCTCGGCTTCGCGCTCGGCGGCGAGGTACTCTTCGGGCGTCAGTAGCGTGGTGGGTTGTGTCAGCGTCGTCACCGTCTCACCTCCCGCTGGGCGTCAGACCGGGTTCTTGCCGCCCGCGTCCTCTATCGGCTTGTCCTGCTCGCGGCGCGTCTTGACCTCGCCGGAGACGGACTTGTCCACCTCCTCCTTGTTCTGGCCCCACGTGGCCGGGCCGCTCGTGTTGGGCGGCTTCTGCTCCCAGCCCCCGGCCGGCACCTGCGCCGCGCCCGACTTCGCCGGCGCGCTCTCGGCCGCGCCGCCGGCCGCCGCCGTCTTCGCCTCCTGCTTGCCCTTGCTGTAGTCGCGCTTGCGCGGCTTCACCAAGGAAACGTCCACCGGCTCCCAAGAGAAGACCGGCCCCTCCTCGCTGTACTCGGCGATGGTCGTCTTCAGGAAGTTCTCGTCGTCGCGGTCGGGGAAGTCCGGCTTGTAGTGCGCGCCGCGCGACTCGTCGCGGTTGAGCGCGCCGAGCGTGATGACGCGCGCGAGCTGGAGCATGTTGTAGAGCTGGCGCGCGTGCGGCAGCGCGTGCGTCGCCCACATGTTCGAGTCGTTGAGCGAGATGCGCTTGAAGCGGTCGAGCAGCTCCAGCAGCTTCTCGTCCGTCTTCCGCAGGCGGTCGTTGTAGCGCACCACCGTCACGTTGTCCGTCATCCACTTCCCCATCTCCTCGTGGATGACGTACTGGTTCTCCGTCCCCTGCTGCTTCAGCAGCTTCTCGTTCAGCTCCTTCTGCCACTTCAGCTCGTCGTCGTAAATCTTCGAGCCGTCGGCCCCGTTGCGCTGGAGGTTCTTCGCGTACTCCATCGCGGCCGGCGCGGCGACGAAGCCGCCGTAGACGCAGCTGACGAGCGAGTTGGCGCCGAGGCGGTTCGCGCCGTGGATCGAGTAGTCGCACTCGCCGGCGGCGAGCAGCCCCGGGATGTTCGTCCGCTGGTCGAAGTCCACCCAGAGGCCGCCCATCGAGTAGTGGACGCCGGGGAAAATCCTCATCGGGACGTGGCGCGGGTCGTCGCCGACGAACATCTCGTAAATCTCAAGGATCGCGCCGAGCTTGCGGTCGAGGGTCGCGGCCGGGATGTGCGTCAGGTCGAGGAAGACCTGATTGTCGCCGCCGACGCCGTAGCCGTCCAGACACACCTGAAAAATCTCGCGCGTCGCGATGTCGCGCGGGACGAGGTTGCCGTAGGCCGGGTACTTCTCTTCGAGGAAGTACCAGCGCTCCGGCTCCGGTATCGAAGACGGCCCGCGCTTGTCCCCCTTCGCCTTCGGCACCCACACCCGCCCGCCCTCGCCGCGGGCCGACTCCGACATCAGGCGCAGCTTGTCCTCGCCCGGGATCGAGGTCGGGTGAACCTGTATGAACTCGCCGTTGGCGTAGCGCGCGCCCTGCTGGTAGCAGGCCGAGACGGCCGAGCCGGTGCAGACCATCGAGTTCGTGGACTTGCCGAAGATGAGGCCGGGGCCGCCGGTGGCGACGATGACGGCGTCGGCCGGGAAGGCCTTCAGCTCAAGCGTCGAGCGCTCCATCGCGACGAGCCCGCGGCAGACGCCGTGGCCGTCCAAGACGAGCGAGAGCATCTCCCAGTGTTCGTACTTCCTGACCCTCCCCCCGACCTCGAAGCGGCGCACCTGCTCGTCCAAAGCGTAGAGGAGCTGCTGCCCGGTCGAGGCCCCGGCGAAGGCCGTGCGGTGGTGCTTCGTGCCGCCGAAGCGGCGGAAGTCGAGCATGCCCTCGGGCGTGCGCGAGAAGGGGACGCCCATGCGGTCGAAGAGGTAGATGATGGCGGGCGCCATCTCGCACATCGCCTTGGCGGGCGGCTGGTTGGCGAGGAAGTCGCCGCCGTAGACGGTGTCGTCGAAGTGCTCCCACGTC
This sequence comes from Pyrinomonadaceae bacterium, assembly GCA_035563275.1. Lineage (GTDB taxonomy): Bacteria > Acidobacteriota > Blastocatellia > Pyrinomonadales > Pyrinomonadaceae > QHXN01. Next base: position 1,548 of record DATMVI010000025.1, on the reverse strand, counting down.
GAGTCGCCCTCGCCTTTGGTGTTGACCGCGCCGTTGATGCCGCCCTGCGCGCAGACCGAGTGGGAGCGCTTGACGGGGACGACCGAGAAGAGGTCGACGGAGTGGCCGGCCTCGGCGATCTTCATCGCCGCCGCGAGGCCCGCCAACCCCCCCCCGACCACCGCAATGCGGATGCCGTTGTTTGCCATGACTGTTAGAAGATACCTCCGAGCAGCCCGCCCTTCCAGATGAAGGCCGTCATCACGTTGAACCACAGCGCCAAGAGGAGCACGCCGAACCCGATGCAGGCGTAGCCGGTCAGGCGCTGCGCCCGCGCGCCGATGACCACGCCCCAGTCCACGAGGAAGAGCCAGATGCCGTTGGCGAAGTGCCAGACGGTCGAGACGATGCCGACGACGTAGACGGCGAGGACCCACGGGATCGTGAACTCGTCGCGCACGATCTGGTAGGCGAGGTCGGGGCGGTGGGCCACGGAAGTCTCGTTGAGGCCCGGGAGCAGCCCGAAGCGGAAGTTGAGCACGTGGAAGAAGATGAAGAAGAAGAGGATGATCCCCGTGACGCGCTGGATGGTGTAGAACCAGTTGCGCGCGTAAGGGTAGGCGAGGTTGTTCGGCCGCATCTCCTTCGTGATGTAGAGGCCGTAGAGCGCGTGGTAGAGGAGCGGGATGAAGATGAAGGTGATCTCGACGAAGAGGATGTACGGGATCGCCTGCAGGTCGGCCACCGCCTCGTTGAAGTGCTCCTGCCCGCGCTCGGGGTGCGCGGCCTTCGAGTTCGTGTAGAGGTGCTCCAGCAGGAACGCGCCGAGCGGGACGATGCCCGACAGCTGGTGGAGCTTGCGCAAGACGAAAGTTCTGCTCAGACGGACGGCCATGTCAGAGTCTCACTCCTTCGCGGCAGACGGGTGCGGCGCTCGACTCCGGCGGCCGCTGACGTTTAAGGCTGTGGTGAACGGCCATGATTATATCCCCGCGAGGCGGAAAAGCAATTCGCGGCGCGCGGGCCGGCGCGGGCCGCCCCGGCGGCGCCGGGCGAGGGGGCCGCGCTGCTCCGGACGTGCAGATTTTAGCCCCGGGCGGGTTATAAGGTAAAATGAAAAATACTGGATAGACTGTTGAAAGGTTCTTATAAATTATCGTGCAGATCGAGACACTGAAAATCTTCTGCGACCTCGTCGAGACGCGCAGCTTCTCGCAGGCCGCCGAGCGCAACTTCGTCACGCAGTCGGCCGTCAGCCAGCAGGTGCGCGGCCTCGAAGAGAAGTTCAGAAGGAGGCTGCTGGAGCGCGTGCGGGGCCGCCGCGACCTGAACCTGACGCAGGCGGGCGAGGCTTTCTACGAGGCGAGCCGCGAGGTCTTGCTCGCCTACGGCCGGCTCGAAGAGAGCATGCGGCAGTTGACGGGCACGGTGTCGGGGACGGTGCGGGTGGCGACCGTCTACAGCGTCGGCCTGCACGAGCTGCCGCCGGTCGTGCGCGAGTTCATGTCGAGCTACCCGCAGGCCAAGATCGACCTCGAATACAGCCGCACGACGCGCATCGTCCGCGAC